>JAUYOV010000007.1 GCA_030697795.1 bacterium | reverse complement strand
ATTAGTAGCTTGAGTATAACAGTTAGAAAGTTTGCCATCTGGCGTAGATATTTTAGCCCAAAGCCCTTCATCCGTATTTTCCACATTAACAACTACACGAACAGGCAAAACGGCTTCAAATGAGACTATTTGTTGGACTTTATTCATATTTTTATTTTATAAATTAACCAAACCAATCACCTTCCGAATATTTTTTAGAGCTTCATTTTTTGTTTTGCCTTGGCTATAGCATCCTTCAAAAACAGGGCATTCCACCACATAAAAACCGTCCTCATCTTTTTCCATGAGTAACGGCAATTTAGATCCTAATCGCTTAGTTTTAGCACTAATCTTTGACATATTTCTTTGATTCTAGCTTATTTTTTCAATTTTGCCAATTCTTCCAAAACCACCTCTTTTTCATCCCAAGCCATAGCGCCAAATTTGGTCATCATAGTTTTTTCGGCTCCCTTACCTGTTATTAAAACCACATCGCCATGCTTTGCCGTTTCTAAAGCTTCGCGGATGGCTAAGCGCCTATCCATAATTTTTCTATATTCTTTATGTTTGATTCCCATGGCTACCTCATTAACTATTTTTTCGGGATCTTCGGTATAAGGATCTTCATCGGTTAAAAATATTTCATCGCAAAAACTCTCGGCAATTGAACCCATGTGCGATCTTTTCCATTTATCGCGCCCGCCACCAGCCGCCCCCAAAACACCAATTAACTTATAGCTATTCTTAACCCAGAACGATTTGGCTACACGATACACAGCTTCTAAAGCATCGGGCGTGTGAGCGTAGTCTATAACCACTAAAAACGGTTTTTCTTGTAAAATTTCCAACCTACCTGGTGCACCCTTAAAATTCTCTATAGCTTTTTTAATGTGTTTATGTGGAATTTCGTAAGCCCGAGCCGTCGCAATGGCGGCCAAAGTATTGTATAAATTAAAATCGCCCAAAAGCGGGCTCGAATATTTTTCTTCCTCTAAAATAAACTCTACGCCGCTCGCCGAGAATTTTATGTTTTCTGGAATAAAATTATTTTTAACATTGGCGCGAATATTTTCTTTTAATAAGCCGTAGCCAAATTTTTCATCGGCCGAAAAAGAAGCGTAATAATAAGCCGAAGGATCATCTAAATTTATTACACTTATCTTTTTGTTTTTCTTAAATATTAAAAACTTATCTATATTTTTTTTCTTTAAAGAATCAAAAAGTATACCTTTAGCCTTTTTATATTTTTCAAAAGAACCATGGCTTTCTATGTGTTCCGGCCGAACATTGGTTAAAACCGCTGTATCAAAATTTATAAAAGCGGCGCGATTCTGCTTTAAACCCTCCGAAGTAACTTCTACAATCACATACTGGCAACCGGCCTTAGCGGCTTTACGCATAAAATCTTGCAAAGCAAAACGACCCGGCATAGTCATTTTAAGTTTATTATCTTCGTATTTATCTTTTATGCGGAACCTTATGGTAGAAGTAGAGGCTACATTTAGGCCAAAACTTGTAAAGATTTCGTGGAGCAATTGAACAACTGTAGATTTGCCATTTGTACCCGTTACACCGATAACCGTAAGCTCGCGCGCAGGAAATCTATTTTTTATGGCGCCAATCAAAGAAACGCACCAATGAAAATAATCCCAAAACCTTTTTGGCAAAACTTTTTTAATTATTTCTTTAATTTCCGAAATCATTGTTAAATATTCAATAACTTATTCTTCGGCTTTTTACCAGAAATTAAAGTCTTTTTAAATCCTTTCAGCTCTTTTTCTGCTTCCTTAATATGTTTTTCTGCTAATAAGTTTTCGGGCAATACACCGCCTATTTTCTGAATAGTTTGTCTCACCTCTCTACCAACTGTATTATGTACTCGACTGGCAGGATAATCCCCATAAACCTTATTCTTATTTTTCTTTAATATTTCTTCCGTCTGAGTAATCCGAAATAAATTCGCTGCTAATTCTGTAGTCCCAATCATATCTAATAAATCTCCTTTTTGGATTCCTTTTTTCTTTTTAATACCTGCTAACGGCATATCATACAAACCTCTATAACCAGCATCATAAAATAAACCAAATTTAGTAACTCCTGCATCTTTAGCTGTACCAGACAATTTTTTATTTTGCGTTTTAACCTGATTTCTAACTCGAAGTCTTTTTTCAACTTCAGATAGATTTTCAAAAATCTCTTGTCTGCGTGTTTGTAAAGCAAAATATGTTTGAGCTAAGGATATTTCCGGTTTATTAGAATCTCCATTTTGAGCTATAAGATAACAAGCATAACGATCTAGTTTGTAATCTCTTGTCTTTTTTGGTGTATTTGAGCCGATTTTAACCATTTTAACCGTTCGGTTAAAATGGTTATCCACATTCTGACCACTATTAACACAGGCTCTAGCTGCTCTGCCAATTACCTCTTCCGCCTTTTGCCAATGCGGATAGCCAAGCAACAACATCAAGTCTCTTGCCAGCCAATATTCAATTCCGTTCTCATCTATATGTTTTATATTTTCAAAATCCTTATGAGGACCTTGGGATATTACATTTGTATCCATAAATTTATTTAGATAATAATTTTAGAGCTTCTTCTATACGGCGTTCTACTCCTTTAACTTCTGGCAGAACTTTTTTAATAACATCGCGCGCTTGATAACTGGTATAACCCAAACTTTGCAAAGCTTCCAGAATATCGGCATCTTCGGAAATAGTTTGAGAAGCGGCACTAGTGGCTAACGTAACCAAAGCCATGGCTTTAGATTTTAAATCTATTATTATTTTCTGCGCTGTTTTTGCGCCTATACCCGAGACTCGTTTTAAAACACCTTCTTCACCTTTGGTTATAGCCGCAATAAGCATCTCAAAAGGCACTTCGTCCACCATAGCCATAGCACTACGCGGACCCACCCCAGAAACTGTTATTAACATTTCAAAAATATCTAGCTCTGCTGGGCTTAAAAAACCGTATAATTCTTGTGTATCTTCGCGCTGATATGGATGCGTAAAAACCTTTACAAGTTCGCCATTTTCTTGTATTTTTCCAAGTGCGCTATTGGTCATAAAAATACGGTAGCCCAAAGAACCGCATTTAAGTATGCAGCGACGGTCGTATTTCTTTATTAATTCACCTTCCAAGTAGCCAATCATATTTTAGTTAATAGTGAGTAAAAAGTAGTTATTAGGCAGAAAATAAGAAAAAGTCACTACCTTCTACATTCAACATTCTACCCTCTAAATGTCTAAATTCAAACTAGTATCAAAATTTAGCCCTACAGGCGATCAACCTCAAGCCATAGAAAAATTGACTGCGGGGGTTTTAGCTGGCGCCAAAGCCCAAACATTGCTTGGTGTTACGGGTTCTGGCAAAACATTCACGTTGGCTAATGTTATAGCTAATGTTCAAAAATCTACGCTGGTAGTTTCGCACAACAAAACTTTAGCTTGGCAACTGTATCAAGAATTTAAAGATTTCTTTCCCGAAAACGAAGTCCATTATTTTGTTTCCTATTACGATTACTACCAACCCGAAGCCTATATTCCCCATTCCGATACTTACATAGAAAAAGACGCCAAAATAAACCAAGAAATAGACAAACTTCGGCACGCCGCTACTCAAGCAGTACTTTCGAACCCAGATACTATAATAGTGGCTTCGGTTTCTTGTATTTATAACATTGGCGATCCTAACGAATATCAAAACGCGGCTATGGTTTTAAAAACAGGTATCAGTATTTCTAGAAAAGATTTTTTAAAAAGACTAGTGCTGATGCAATTTTCTCGCAATAATATTGCGCCGTTGCCCGGAACATTCAGAACCAAAGGCGAAACTATGGAAATTAATTTGCCCACTGGAGACGAAATTATACGTGTAAACTTTTTTGGAAGCGAAATAGAAAAAATATGGAGTTCTAAACTAGGTATTTTAAATGAATATACACTTTATCCCGCCAAACACTTTATTACTTCGGAAAATAAATTAAAAATTGCGTTAGCCAACATTGAAACAGAGCTGGATGAGCGTCTAAAAGAACTGCGAAAAGAAAATAAAGTTTTAGAAGCCGCGCGTTTGGAACAACGCACCCATTACGATATGGAAATGCTCGCTGAAGCCGGTTATTGTTCGGGTATAGAAAATTATTCGCGGCATCTAGCTTTTAGAAAAGCTGGCGAATCGCCCTATACGCTTTTAGATTTCTTTCCAAAGAACGCCCTGCTTATAGTGGACGAATCACATATGACGATTCCTCAAATAAGAGGCATGTATAATGGCGATCGCGCTCGCAAATTGACCTTGGTTGAACACGGCTTTCGCCTGCCTTCGGCTTTGGACAATCGCCCAATGATGTTTAAAGAATGGGAAAACAGAACCAACCAAATTATTTTTTCTTCGGCCACACCTAATGATTACGAGCTAGACCAATCTAAAGAAAATCACAAGCTGTATCTAGCTGAACAGCTGATAAGGCCGACTCATATTTTGGATCCTATGGTTGAGGTTAGGCCGACCGAAGGGCAAATAACCGATGCAATTAAAGAGATCGGCAACCGCGTCAAACGCGGTGAAAGGGTTTTGATTACAGTTATTACCAAAAGATTAGCCGAGGACTTGGCAGAGCATTTGGCTAAAGCCGGCATAAAATCGGCCTATTTACATTCCGAAATTAAAACTATGAACCGCCCCGAGATATTGAACGATTTACGTAGCGGCAAAATAGATGCTTTGGTTGGCGTAAACTTATTGCGTGAAGGCTTGGACTTGCCCGAAGTTTCTTTAATTTTAATTTTTGACGCCGACAAAGAAGGTTTTTTAAGAAATGAGACAACTATGGTACAAACCATCGGCCGCGCCGCGCGGCACATAGAGGGCAAGGTAATTATGTATGCCGATAAAATAACGGGTTCTATGAAAGCGGCCATTAAAGAAACTTCGCGCCGCCGCGCCGCGCAAGAAAAATATAATAAAGAAAATGGATTTACCCCTATATCTATTAAAAAAGATATTAAGCTTACGCCTGTTATACCCGAGCCCGAAAAAATTTGGTTAGAATCTAAAACCAAAAAAGAACTGGAACGCGAACTCAAAACCGCCATTGCTGAATGGGACTTTGAAAAAGCTATTTTACTGCGCGACTACTTAAAAACTTTAAAATAACATACTCACATTCTCCCTCCAGAGGCGGGCAAGCAAGTTTGTAAGGATGTTGTATGTGTTGCGTAATAAAAAAGCAGGCCGTTTTGACCTGCTTGGAACATGAATCACTAAATAAATAACTAAACCTTTAATTCAACTGTCGCTTCGAGTTCTCTTTCAATCGTTTCCCTTAAATGCTCGAGATCGGCCATTGACGCCACTACGAACTGTAAACCCTGCATAGTTAGAGTGATTGGAAGATGTTCTTCATTGACAGACCTTTTTATCACTCTTTGCAGTTTCGTGGTGTTGAGTGCTTCGAGAAATTGCCGTTGAAAATCTACGGAAAGAGCACAAACTAATTCGTAGTAGTCATTCAATAACACAGTTCCTGTCATCATAAACCTCTTTTCTATTTAAAAGAACAATTTATAAAACTTGCCTAAACTGAATGATTCTGATATTATCAAACCTACTTATTAAATGCAAACACATCTAAAATGCCAATCAAAAAATCAGCCAAAAAGGCCCTAAGACAAACCGAAAAAAGAACCAAAGTTAACCAAGCCGTTAAAGACAATATAAAAGATTTGGAGAGGAAACTGGTTAAAGAAATAACGGCTAAAAATATGGCTAACGTAAAATCCAACGTATCCAATTTGGTTCAAGCTTGGGATAAAGCCGTCAAAAATAATATTATCAACCGCAACACCGCCGCCCGAAAAAAATCACGCCTGCAAAAAACCATAAACAAAATCATTTAATATTTTCTAGGACCAATTATAAAAAGCCTCGGCTGTTTTTTAGCCGGGGCTTTATTTTAGCGTCGAGCCACATACTCACGCTCCAACGTACGTTCCTGGGCACTAGCTTTCCGTTCACGCACTACTCTTTTTAATTTAGAGCGGGCTCGGCCGAAAGCATGTAAAAAAGTCTGGAGTGCTTTGATATTGCCCTTTTCCCAATCCTCCAAATAACTATGTAGCTTCTCCAGACATTTCACGTTAGGCGACTCCAGACGAGACTTGAACGGCTCCACCAGCACAATCGCTCTTAGCGCATAAACCACTTTATTAACTTTGCCTCCAGCCACGGCATTGGCAATGGTTCTGAATTTTTCAATATACTCCGCTACCGGCTGAACACCCTCGGCCTCTTCACGTTTTTCCATTTGTTGCGCCAAAGCCAAGGCTTTATGCTCATAAACACCCAGATTATCATAAACAGAGCGGATACGATCTTCGGCATTTGCGGTCATCTCTATAAGTTTGCGCGCCTGAATCATCACACCTTGAATAATGCCATCAAGCTCATCAAACCTTCTTACCGCTGCCAGGTGTGCCTGAACCGGCTCTAAAACAGCCCCAACAGACCGCATACCCTCGCCATTTCTTAATTCTGAAATTCTGTTTAGGTGCGCCACCAGCAGAACTTTATGCCGATTACGCACTTGGCCCAGCCGGCGGGGTATCTGGTTGAGCCTACGTTGGGCTACCAGCGTATCCTCATACGGCACCACACCTGGCAAAGTAACAAGCTGGAGCACATGTTGTAGCTCCAGCATGATTTCCCTGATATCGGCGAGCTCACCCTGGCCATACACTTCCGGCTGTCTTTTATAAAAATCAACCACTTCCCCCAAGGTACGATCCAGTATGTGGAAACACTGGGATATAGCATCATAAATGGTATTTAAAACCACAACACCTGTCTCGCCATTCTTTTTTCTTAAAAAAACTACCTGCCCATTGCCATTGATAAAGCAATGGCTGGTAACCTCTTTGATTACATTCATCCCTATTGGAACAAGCTCCAAATTGAGTGGCATACTAATTCTCCTTTCATGTTTTTGGGATTTAAGTTAGGAAAGAGCAATTCTTGACCACCATTACCATAATATATACATTAGTGAAACAAAAGAGTCAAGGAAAAACTTAGCGCTATTTATTTAAAAAACCACAGACAAAATCGTTTAAAGCCTCGCGGCCATCTTTCTCGCCGGTTTTAATGGCTAAATCAGCATCTGCCAAATTTTGGTAGATATTTTTTAATTCGGGCTGGGAAAAATTCTTTAAAGCATTTAACGTTTTTTGAGCCACCCATGGGTTTAGTTTAAATTTTTGCGCAACCTGAGCCGCGTTTGACGCGGTAACATCGGCCAATTTCAACATATTTCTAAACTGCCAGACTAAAGCTCCTAAAACCATTATCGGTTCTTCGTTTTTCTGCCAAAGTTCTTCTAAACCCTCTAGAGCCAATGCCGCCTTTTTTTGAGCCAAAGCCTCGGTAACTTTAAAGCTACTAGCCGTCAGGTCAAACGTGATTAAATTTTCTATATCTTTTTTTTGGATCATTCCGCCGCTATAAGCCGATAATTTAGCTAGCTCGTTCCAAACTCTATTAGTATCGCAACCCACGCCGTCTATTAAAAAAGCTAGATCGGCGCGAGAAATTTTAATATTTTCTTCTTGGCTTTTCTTTAAGCACCAATCTATTAATTTAGGCTTATCTAGGTTTTTAAATTCCTTAACCTCGCCTAAGGTTTTTAAATACTTGAGCCTATCCTCCGTAGCCTTGCCATGTCCTCCCGAAGCCTTGTGCGGAGGAGGAGCGGAGGAGGACAACATATCGTATAGCACTAATATTATATCTTCGGATTTATTTAAAAATTTATTTTTATTTATAATTTCTTTAACTTCTTCAAATTTAACTTCGGTAACAGAAAGAACCCCGCGTAAAAAAACCAGTTTCTTTTCGCTAAACATAGACTGGCTTTCTAAAGCAGATTTTAGATCGTCGCAGTTTTCTTCTAAGTCAAATTTAAAAAAGTTGAGCCCACTTGAGTACTTGATCAAATAAGTCTCTTTGATCCTGGTCAGCTTTTCCTGAATCAAAAACGAATTTTCACCGTAATATATATAGATCATTTATATAATCTTTGGCATTTTGGGCAAAAGTGAGCTGTGCGAGCACCGATTTTAACAGTTTTGATACGGCCACCGCACGCGCATTTTTCACCCCTGCGGGCGTAAACCAAGCGCTGGTTAAAATAATCGCCTTTCTTGCCCGAAGTGTCGCGATAATCTTGGCGCGTGGTGCCACGCAATTTTATTGACCGCTCTAAAACAGAAACCAGCTTAATAAACAGTATTTTTAATTTGCCGTGGGGTATTTTTTCGGTCAGGCTTAACGGGTGAATTTTGGCCAAATACAAAGCCTCGTCGGAATAAATATTGCCTACGCCCGCCAAAAATTCTTGATTTAATAAAACTGTTTTAATTTTTCCTTGGCGTTTGGCGATTAGCTGTAAAAAATCTCTGGTGGTAATTTCTAATGGATCTGGCCCAAGTTTTTTAATTTCGGGCCGAGCTAACACTTTATTTTTTTCACCATAAATAATTCTTCCAAATTTTCTAACATCGGAAAAATATAGTTTAGAATGTTTTTTGCCTTTTTTAATGTTAAAAATTAAATGAACAAAACTTTTTCTTTCGGGTTCATTAAATAGAAAGTGCCCTGTCATTTTTAAATGAACCGCTAACATATAGCCACCCGAGAGATAAAAAAGAATATTTTTACCCCTGCGCTCTATTTTGTTTATTTTCTTATTTTTAATAGAACGCTGAACACTGGTCAAACTTCCGCTTAAAGAAAAATATTTTGGCCAATCACTCCAAACACTAACAAAAATAAAACCTGCTAAACGTTTTTTTAAATCTTGGACTATTGTTTCAACCTCGGGTAATTCGGGCATATTAGCGATTATCTCCACTGCCTTTAATCTTGCCTCGTTTGTGCCTAGAAGCTAACTTGGTCAGATTATCGCTAGCTATATCTTCCAAAGACAATTTTAAATCGGTGGCAATTTGCGCTATATACCATAGCACATCTCCTAATTCTTTTTTAAGTTCTTCTTTTTTCTCTTTGGTAATAATACCATTATCATCTCGCAAAACCTTTTTAACTTTCTCGGCCACTTCACCCGCCTCGCCCACCAAACCTAGTGTTGGATAAAAAATACCATCACAATATTTAGATTTAGGATAAACTGCCGTTTTTCTAGATTTTTTTTGATATTCGTTAAATGTCATATAAGTCCAATAGGACTAATAAGCCCTATACCTTACCCAACTCTCCCCAATTTTTACCAACTTCAATCTCTGCCACCAAAGGCACGCCAATATCCGCCACATTTTCCATAATATTTCTAACAATTTTAGAATATTTTTCGGCAACATCTTCTTTAACCTCAAAAACTAATTCATCGTGCACCTGTAAAATCATTTTTATATCCCTTTTAGAGCCAAACTCTTTGTCTAAATTAACCATAGCCGCTTTCACCATATCACCTGTGGCCGTGCCTTGTATGGGCATATTTACAGCTTCTCTTTCGGCAGCCGCCCGCATCATAGGATTGGGCGAATTTAAATCTATAAAACGTTTTCTGCCCCATAATGTTTCAACATAACCTTGCGCACGTGCTTTACTTTTTATATCGCGCATAAATTTAGCCAAACCAGAAAAACCCACTTCGTATTGGTGAATAAATTCTTGAGCTTCGCTTAAGCTAACTCCGGCCGATTGACTAAAAGCTCTAGGACCCATACCATAAAGCACACCGAAATTTAAAGTTTTAGCTTCACGGCGCATATCTTTGGTAACTTTTTCTAAAGCCACATTAAAAATTTCGGCCGCGGTTCTAGTATGAATATCTTCGCCTTTTTTAAATGTCTCTATCATTTTCTTATCGCCCGACAAAGCGGCCGCCACCCGAAGTTCTATTTGTGAATAATCAGCCGCCAAAATTAACCAACCCTCCGGCGCCGTAAAAGCACGTCTAATGGCTAAACCATACTCGCCTTTAGTTGGAATATTTTGTAAATTAGGATTTTCCGAAGATAATCTGCCCGTAACCGCGCCTAGCTGTTTGTAAGTGGTATGTAACCTGCCATCTGTACCAACCAATCTTGGCAAAGCATCTACATATGTAGATTTTAACTTTGAAAGTTCGCGCCAACGTAAAATTAACGGGAAAATTGGGTGAGAATTTTTTAATTTATCTAATTGATCAAAAGCAGTGGAATAAGCTCCACTCTTTTTTGTTTTTTTAATTTTAGGTCCACCTAAATTTAGTTTTTCGAAAAGTATGCGCCCAAGTTCTTGTGTAGAATTGATATTAAATTCTTCGCCGGCAAATTCTATTATTTTACTTCTGATTTCAACCAGCTCTTTTCCAAACTTCCCGCCTAAATTTTTTAATAATTTAATATCCAAAAGAACTCCGGTTTTTTCCATTTTTCTTAAAACCGGTCGGACAGCCTTTTCTAGTTTGTATATTTTTTCCGAAAAGATTCCTTTTTTATAATATTCATCTAGCTCATCACCAATTAATTGTCCTTGTTCTTCGATCGCGCCTGTCTGACCGGTAGGCAGGTTTGACGCGACATCCACACCTTTAAGACCATTTAATCGATTAATTAAACTTTTAAAACCAAATCTAAAGAAAAGTTTTTTAATTTCTTCGTTTTCTACCAAATTAAAAGCAGATTTTATAAAATCAAAATCTATCGGTACATCTCTTTTTATGGTGGCCAACTTTTTACTTAAAAAAGCATTTTCTTTATTTACCGAAAGTTTTTCGAAAAGCTTGGCGCTTTTGGCTTTAATTTTTTCTAAATTTTTATATATATTTTCTAAACTGCCGTATTCATTTAATAAATTTATGGCAGTTTTTTCGCCAATTCCTGGTACTCCAGGAATATTGTCGGAAGCATCGCCTTTTAAGCCCTTAAGATCGGTTACTTGGCTTGGACCCAAGCCTTCGTATCTTTCTTTAACCATGTCTTCGTTATAAATTACGGTATCGTTTACACCCTTTTTAAGTGTGTAAACTAAAATATTTTCATCGTCTATTAACTGCAAACAATCCAAGTCGCCCGTTACTATTATTTTTTTAAGTTCTTTTTTGTTTTTTAATTTTTCCACCACAGTGCCAATAATATCATCGGCTTCATAACTTTGAAGTTGTAAAACCGGAATTTTAAAAGCTTCTACCAATTCTTTAACTAACGAGAATTGATTTATTAAAGCGTCGTCCGTGGCTGGCCGATGCGCTTTATATTCTTTATATTCTTTTTCCCGAAAAGTTGGGCCAGCCATATCAAAAGCCGCCACAATATATTCTGGCTTTAATTCTTTAATAACGCGCATTAAAACACTGGCAAAGCCGTAAACCGCCTGCACCGGCCGGCCATCGGGCGCAGTTAAAACCGGCAAGGCGTGGTAAGCGCGATGGATTAAAGCGTGGCTGTCTATGATGACTAATTTCTCCATAACATGAAATTTACAATTACTAATTTCTAATCAATGCCTAATCATTAAATGTCTAAAGGGTTTTGTCATTGGGCATTAGATTTTGATTAGAAATTAGGTATTAGTAATTAGGAATTTTAATGGTTACTTTTCTTTCTTTTTCGGAAACAACACTAAAGTAAATTCTAACAGTATTTTTAGGTAAAAGCTTTTCTATTTTCTCGGGCCATTCTATAACCACAATATTTTCTTTGTCTTTTAATAAATCTTTTAAACCCAGAGCTATTAAATCTTTAGCCGATTTTAAACGATAAGTATCTATATGAACCAATCTTTTGTATTTTATATCCGCGCCCATCCGCGCCTGATCTACGTAAATCCACGAATTAAGACTAAAAGTCTTAATTATGACGAAAGTCGGGCTTAATATTTTTTCTTTTACTCCCAAAGCCTTAGCCAAAAATTGAGTAAACGTAGTTTTACCCGAACCCAAATCGCCATACAGCGCCACTATGGAAGGACCGCCCTTCCGATAAATTTCCTTAGATAATTTAACAGCCAGTTTTTGGGTGTCTTTTAAGCCCAGTAACGTACATTCGTATGCGTTACTGGATAAGTTTTTTAATGCAACTTCCATTGGAGTTATAGTAGCAGACCCAATAGCTAACTTCCAAAGGTAATCCCTCGTCGCTTTTTGAATGAGATGTTTTTATATGGAAACCCTTCAACTCGCGGACTCGTTCAGGGTATTTTTTCGCAAACGAAAAAATAAAAAGGAGCGTCGTTTAGACGCTCCTGCAATTTCCAAGGCCGAGCCTTGGAAATTATGGGGTTTTATTTTTTAGTTCTTTTAACTCGTTTAGTATCTTTCTAGTGAGACCGATCATAGTTCCTATCGTAATCAGGAAGAGACCAGTAACAAGGAGCTGGAGACTCTCATTGCTATCTAAAGAACCTTTTGTTCCGCCAACAACACCTAATAATCCCAAGAGCATTATTACTACAGGAGCTGTCATATGGGTTCCTCCTTTGAGGTTATGGGTTTCTGATTTTGTGTATGCCGCGCTGGAGCAACAGGTTTACATCAATGCTCATATTCAAAGTATTGGTTCCACGATGCTCGTGGGGATTTCTGTTGGGTAGGTAAACAACATCATTTACTACCTCCCGAACACGATTTCCGGCGTTTGTACCAAGAAAAGGTGTGTAGGTGTAATAATCACTTGCAGGTTCCGTAGCCACCTCCCCAGTGCAAACTTGAGGCTTGCCAAGCATCATACCCACCATATCCTTGGATATTACCAGAATTGTATACTCTTGGCCGGGGTAAAACCCACCCATCAGCTTCGTCGTATACTGTGGATATGGGTCATTCGGTCTATCGGCCGGACCCATCTTAAAAACGGCAACGGGGCTAACAGCTAAAGCCGGATAGCCATTATCATCGTAAACCAAGAGGTCGTCTAGATAGTGGTGTCCAGAGAAAACCAGATTTTCTCGCCAAACAGGCGATCTGTTCACAAAAAGAACATTCCCTTGGCGCAAACGCTCTCTACCGCGATCTTTTACTGGTACTACTTGTGGATTTTGAACCACAGGCATTTCGTAGGTATGAATCGCACAGCTGTTTAGCACGATTACCGCTAAAAAAACTAAACTTTTAAAGAGCATAACGTACCTCCTTTATGCGTGTTTTTATGATTTATGTACTTTTTATATACTACACGTAAATAATATCTTTGTCAAATATGGTACAATGTATATACTAATATACAAATTTATGCGAATAATACGAATAGGTTACAAATATTCGTGAAGTCATTAGTATAATTCGTATGCATTCGTAGATTGGTATAAAATCCATGGACGAACTAACTCAACAACGCGACGATAAACTAAGCGATATCCATCGCCAAGAGGAAGAAAGCGCTTGCGAGAGGCAAGCTCAAAAACTTGGTTTAAATTATATTAACCTCGCGCACGTGCCCGTGGAGCGCGATAGTTTGCATTTTATACCGCAGACTGACGCAGAACGAACACGGACTGTTGTGATTCAAAAAAAGGGACAGGTTTTGAAAATTGGCGCAGTGGATCCCGCTAACGAAGAAACTAAACAAATAATAGCCATGTTAAAATCGCAGGGTTTTAATATAGATGTTTTTATGATCTCGCTCTCCTCTTTTAAAAAGGCTTTAGACGAATTTAAATTTATACCTTCACAGCTTAAGGGCGCATCTACTTCTGGCGAAATATCTTTAGAAAAAATAGAAAGTTTAAAAAAGGAACTAGCAACTTTTGCGGATCTCAAAACCAAGTTAACTCAAATAGATCAAGCCAATACCAGCGCTCTTTTAGAAATATTCTTAAGCGCCGCTTTAACTCTAGAAGTTTCCGATATTCATATTGAACCTCAAGCCAACCAAACCCAAATACGTTTTAGATTGGATGGTGTTTTGCAAGATGCTGGAGTAATTATAAAAACTGTTTATGAATCGGTTCTTTCCAGAACAAAACTTCTTTCCGGTCTAAGATTAAACGTCCAAAACGTGCCTCAAGACGGCCGATTTACAATAAAACAAATGGGGGAAATGGGTGAAAAAGGGGTAGAGGTTGAGGTTAGAGTTTCTATACTCCCCGGCGCTTATGGCGAATATATTGTTTTAAGAATTTTAAATCCTAATACCATAAAATTAGACATTAAAGATTTAGGCTTTAGAGATTATTTGTGGCAAAAATTAGAACCAGAAATAAAAAAGCCGAGCGGCATAATTTTGGTAACCGGCCCTACCGGTTCGGGCAAAACCACCACGCTTTATGCTTTTTTAAAGCATTTAAATCAACCTGGTATTAAAATTGTTACACTGGAAGACCCGATAGAATACCACCTGCAGGGTATAGATCAATCTCAAGTTGCGCCCGAAAAAGGTTACACTTTTGCCCAAGGTTTGCGATCTATTTTGCGCCAAGACCCCAATATTATACTGGTGGGTGAAATTCGCGACGAAGAAACTGCGGATGTGGCTTTACACGCTGCTCTGACTGGACATTTAGTATTTTCAACTTTACACACCAACGATGCCATCGGCGCTATTCCCAGATTTTTAGATTTAAACGCCAAGCCGAAAATTTTAGCTTCGGCTTTAAACGCGGTTATTGGCCAAAGGCTGGTTAGAAAACTGTGCTTAAGCTGTAAAACGCCCGCCACAGGAGTTGATATAGAAAAAATTAAAAAAGATTTAGCCGGCGTACCCGAAAATATTTTACCTAAAGAAATTTCTGTATTTAAAAATGTTGGCTGTGCCAAATGTGGCCACTCGGGTTATAAAGGCAGGATTGGTGTTTATGAAATAGTTTTTGTGAGCGACTCTTTGGAAGAATTAGTAGGCACAAACCCGTCCCACCAAGATATTTTAGCCGAAGCCAAAAAAAATGGATTTATAACTATGTACCAAGATGGCTTGATGCGGGTCTTGGTAGGAGAAACAACACTGGAAGAAATAGCTAGAGTGACATCTTCGAATGTATAAAAAAAATACCCCTCGATCCTGCTCGGGGTATTTTTTTATGTTTCTATTTGAAAGGTCTGCAGGCAAACCCCTAGGGCGTAAACGCCTTCGGGGTAACCCCCGAATCTTGGGAAACACAGGGAGAGAATCTCGCTGAGGATAGGTTCAGCCCTACGATACAAGACCGTAAAACCAATCCGTCCTAAACTAAGCCAAGTCCCCTTTGCCTACAGGCCTTTTAAACGAAGCAACTATACCCCTATTTTAATTCTTAAAACGTGTTATGTCAAGCCAACATTTGGGACAACATATACAGTACTTATGTGGAAAACCTGTGGAAAGTCTGTAAAATAAGGCTTTTTAAAGCTGTTTAAGGCGTTTTTATTGTGGTAATCTTTAACTATTATGCTGACAGTTCCCAAAAATCAACCCGAAGACAATAACTTGGATCAAACCCTGCGCCCATCTACCCTCTCTGAATATGTGGGGCAAGAACAAATAAAGCAGAACCTTGGCATATTTTTAGAAGCTGCTAAAAAAAGAGGCGAGGTTTTGGAACATATTTTGCTTTATGGCCCAGCTGGACTTGGTAAAACTACGCTGGCCTACATAATTGCCGGCGAATTAAGTAAAAATATAAAAACAACTTCGGGGCCGGCCTTAGAAAAATCTGGCGACCTAGGCGCCATCTTAACCAATCTTAAAGAAGGCGATGTTTTGTTTATAGATGAAATTCATCGGTTGAATAAGGTTGTGGAAGAAATGCTTTATCCGGCGATGGAAGATTTTGTTTTTGATATTATTATCGGCAAAGGTCCATCGGCTAAAACCATACAGCTTAAACTTCCGCACTTTACTTTAATCGGTGCAACAACAAGTATTGGTAATTTAACTTCGGCTTTTAGAAGCAGGTTCGGCGCTACTTATAAACTAGAATTTTATGAAAATTCGGATATAGAAAAAATATTAAAAAGATCTGCCAGAATATTAAAAGTTAAATCGGACGCTGAAGGCATAAATTTAATAGCTTCGCGCAGCCGACAAACACCGCGAGTGGCTAACCGCTTATTAAAAAGAGTGCGCGATTATGTGGAAGTAAGAGCCGATGGCATTATTAAAAAAAATATTGCGGCCAAAGCTTTGGCCATGTTGGCCGTAGATGAATTGGGTTTGGAAAACTCCGATAGAAAAATTTTGGAAACTATAATTAAAAAATTTAAGGGCGGGCCAGTCGGCCTTCAAGCTCTGGCGGCCTCGGCCGGCGAAGAAGAAAATACTATTTTAGAAGTTTACGAACCCTATTTATTACAGCTTGGTTTTATAAACCGCACGCCCCGGGGACGTGAAGTTACCTCGGCAGCTTATAGTCATTTAAAAATAAAATCTCCGCCTCAAACTAGAAATCTGATTTAGATTGTAGAATGATTTTATTTTAAGGTATACTCTTCGACTCGCGGACTCGCTCAGAGTCTTTACTCAACATCAAGTGTTGAGTAAAGAAAACCCCCAACTGCTGTTGCAGTCGGGGGTTCGCCTTATTTAGGCTTTAAGGAACTACTGGTGCCTCCTTTCCGTAAACATCATTGAAGGCAAAGAAGTCATCCATATTGATAAAACCATCCACGTTGAGGTCATATTTCTTAACCTCCTCAACGGTATGGCTCGCTTTGTTGATCTGTTCCGCCAACATAAAAAAATCGGCGAAATCGATCTTGCCACCACTGCCATTAAAATCTGGTGACGGCGGCAAAGTAATAACCTCGATGTAGTTTTCTTTTACTTTTGGCGTCACCTTCTCGCCATTAGCGAGTGTGACCACCAAATTTGGAGAGAACTTACCCTTGGTCATATAGACATGGACAGGATCAAACACAGAAGACGAATCTCCGTCGCCGAAATACATCATAAGCGACGAATATCGAACCCCTTCCAACCTATAGGAAAACTGAACAGCGAGGCTGTCGATTCCCTGCCTTTTGTTGGCAGTGAAATCGATGATCGAAGCCGGCCCATATGGAGGATCTGTTGCCGTAGAAGACAACTTGACCCTTGCTGGAGAATCCGGACCTATGAAATGAATATAAAGATAGGTTTGTTTATCGCCAATCGTCTTGATTGGCCTAAATTCTACCTCTATATCCTTGGTTGAATTTGGACTAACACTGAAATCCGGAAGTGTGATCACCCGAAAATCAGTTGAGTCCAAACCGGACATCTGAAATCGAATAACGTTTAAACCCGATTCTCCAACATTCGCGATAGAAAACTTGGCAGTACTACTACCCTTACCAAGCTCAACCGCCGGCAAAGCGACAACCTCTTGGGACACGGAAATTTTCGGATCCTTAATAGAAATCCATACCGTATCCCTCATAGGCTGATGATCTCCGCCGCCTCGTCCTTCTAGATCAAGTTCTATCACATATCGCCCCACTTCGGTGAAGTTGTATGTGTAGCTCTCTTGATACCAAGGAAAAACTTCGGCAGTGCTTCTGATCCCAATACCTAGTGCATCATCCCTGAGCCGTATTACTTGCCACTCTGTTCTGGTAACACTGCCGCCCGTATTCTCATTCGTAAAAGTAATCGAATACGGGGGCATACCAGAAAGCGACGTGGCCTTGATGTTAATGACAGGTTTTGCCTCCGGAGGAGACTCTTTCCCGACACCGCTCAAAGAAATCTGCGTACTGCCACCAGAACCATTATGGTTAATGTTCAAGACAGCAGTTCTTAGGCCTGCAACACGAGGACCGAAGAGTATGGAAACAGGGTAAGTCTCTCCGGAACCAACAGTAACAGCGGAAGCCGATGTCAGCGTAAACGCCGACACATTATTCCCGCCAATATACATATTGGTTATGAAAAGATTTGAGGCCCCTGTATTCTGCATAGAGACTGTAAATCCCCTTGTCTGGTTGACGATTGTGCTATCGACCGAGACATTGGTGCTGGACACCGTCAATACAGGTATAGGACTTGTCGATCCTACTCCTGTACCAGTGAGGACAGCCGACGCACTATTGTTGGAGCCGTAACTGGCAACTAAAGTAGTGGTCTTGGTTCCTCCGGACGAAGGTATAAAACTCACAGTAACAGCCACGCTGTCGTTGACTGGCACCGATGTAGACACCGGACTAACTCCAAACTCAGAATTAGGAACGGCCAGCCCCACAGCTACTACCGACGAACTCGGGTTACGTAGATAAATAATGGTCGATGCGCTTGCACCAACATTAACTGCGCCAATGTTGGGATTGGTATTAGAAAAAGTCATCGGACCGGTGACAATAGAACCGCCACTACCAGAGCTTCCTCCTCCACCACTCGCAACACCGTTTCCAGTTACCGCAACCACCGTGGGGCTATTGACCCCATTGTGGGTGATCGTGATATTTCCAGAAATACTTCCTGCCGCAGTTGGCATAAAGCTAACAACGACAGCGGTGCTGTCTCCCGCATTCGCGTTTGCACTCGGCGGAATCGCCGGAGAAAAAGTAATCGTGGAATTATTGGACACAGCGCTATTTAGCGCCAGCGCCGCCGTACCGGTATTTTTGATTCGGAGTGTGAGCTGGGCAGTCTGTCCAACATTAACATTACCGAAATCAAGACTGGCCGGCGACAAAGTCACTTGACCCAAAGAAACAAGTGTTCCCCAAAGGGAAACGATGGGACTGTTGGCAAAATCAGTGCCATTCCAGCCGTAGCCTGTTTTTAGGTACATGTATCCGCCGGAACTCACAATGCCGTAAGCCGACGCACTGGTGCCTCTAATTGCCTTGAAAAAATTCCTTGGGTCAGAGGCGCCAGATCGAGAATAAACCACATGGATAGTTCCTGAAGGAACCACGAAACTTGACACTGTTAATTCGTGTCGAGACCCCGTAGCGCCGACGGAAGATCCACCTATAGAACCGCTGGCAAGCACAGCCCCATCGGGAGAACCCTGTCTGACTTCTATCACGGCATTATCGGTTGGGTTGCCGACTTTTGCCAAATGGATAACTACCTTGCTGATGGCCACTGGAGCCGAAAGACTCAAGGGCATCGTTATCTTTTCGTTATTAGAGCTGTCAGCGATGCCAAAGTTTACGAAACTGCCACCATCATTGTTGATGCCGCCCAACTCCACCGTCTGGGCCCGCAAACTCGTCGCCCAAACCAACGCGAGAATGGCCAAAAAACAGCCGAAATTCTTGTTCATAACTGCCTCCTTATCCTTTTAGGATAGGTATAGGGTTGAAATAATGTGTGTTTATGACATTATTTAAGAAAATTGACAAGGAACTATTAAAAAGACTATACCATTGCGAAAATTGTTTGTAAAGTCCAACGAGTACCTCAAGATACGCCTATGGTTGGGGCGTATTTTCCGTTTGCAGCGGAGCTGTTTCTTTATTGACCACAGGCACGGGCCCAAACCAGCTTCTTACTGCAGTCTCCCAATTATTAAACATCGGATCCGCGCTAGGATTAGCCGGCGCTGGCCCAGTAGGCTCATCTTTATTTACATAATATAAAGTAGAATGTATTTCTCCATTTATTAAATACTGCCCATTTAAAATGGGCTTAGAAACTTCTGGAAAATGTGGCGGAGTAAAACTTTCCGGCGCTAAATTTAATTTATCAAAAGCTTGCACCATAAAATCATGCCAAATGGGCGCTGCCACATAAACACCCGGCTCTTGTTTTATAGGAGTATTGTCATTGTTGCCCACCCAAACGCCAGCCACCAAAGAAGGCGTGTAACCCACTGTCCAACCGTCTCTAAATTCGTTAGTAGTACCGGTTTTGGCGGCTACCGGCCTATCTGAAAAAAATAACGGGCTTCTGGCGCCAAAAGTTGGGGTTCTGGCCACATTATCGGAAAGAATATTAGTTACCATTCTAGAAACCTCTGTGTCTAAAACCTGCACCGGTTCATCTTTGTATTCTTCTAAAATATTTCCCTTGTTATCTTCTATGCGTAAAATAGATGCGAAGGGATGCCTGACGCCTTCTGTAGCCAAAGCTCCGTAGGCCGAAGCCATTTCCAAAAGTTTAACCTCTCCTCCGCCTAAAACCAAAGACAAACCAAATCTAGATCTATCTTTTAATGTGGTGATACCCATATCTTCGGCGGTGTTTATGGAATCATCCACGCCAGCCAAATAAAGAACTTGAACCGCCGGAATGTTTAAAGAATTAGCTAAAGCCTGCCTAACAGTAACTGGGCCTCTAAATTTAAAATCAAAATTTCTGGGCGCATAACATTTTGCGCCTAGCGTTATGGGCTGGCCTTGAGGGTTGCAACCCGTATCAAATTGCGTGGGTATATCAAAAAGAATTGTTTTATCTGTATAGCCTTCTTTAAAAGCCGTGGCATAAACAAAAGGCTTAAAAGAAGAGCCCGGTTGGCGCATACGGGTTACCACATTTACATTGCCTTCAAATTGGCAGTTAACACCCGGCGTACAACCTGCCGGAATAGGATCTTTAAAATAGTCTCTGGAGCCCACCATAGCCAACATTTGCCCGGTTTTTGGATCAAGAGCAACAAGGGCAGCGTTACGGGCACCAGCTTTATCGTTTCTTTCAGCGCCCGTAGCCACCACCTCTTCGGCCAGGGCTTGAAGCTCCCAATCCAGCGTAGTTATTATTCTTAACCCGGCTTTTTCTATATATTCTTCGCCGTATTTTTCTTCTAATAAAGCTTTAACATAAAAAACAAAGTGGGGCGCCGAAATACTTGTTCTTATTTTGGAAAATTCTAAAACCTCTTTTTTGGCTTTGGTAGCGTCGCTTTTAGAAATATAATCTAGTTCTAGCATTCTATCTAAAACTAAATGTTGGCGCTTTATTAATTCTTCTTTGTGATCGCCGTAGGGCGAAAAATAGCTGGGCGCTCTTATTAAAGAAGCTAAAAGAGCGGCTTCGGCTAAATCTAATTCGGTAGCTTTTTTAGAAAAATATGTTTCGGCCGCCGCTTCAATACCATAAGCATTAATACCGTAAGGAATTTGATTTAAATAAAAATTTAAAATTTCGTCTTTGGAATATTTCCTTTCTAATTCTAAGGCTAAAATGGCTTCTTTTATTTTTCGGCTAAAAGTCCTTTCGGAAGTTAATATAGATTTTTTAATAAACTGCTGGGTGATAGTTGAACCGCCCTGTAAAGAATCGCTGGTTAAACTTAGCCAAGCTGCTCTGATAATAGCCTCAAAATCTATGCCTTTATGTTTATAAAAATTCCTATCCTCCGAAACTATGGTGGCATCTTTTACCACTTGAGGAATTTCGTTAAAAGGCACCACCGTGCGCCTTTCTTCGCCGTGAATATCGTAAAGAATAGTTTTGCCAGTACGATCATAAATTTTTGTAGACTCCGTAATATTTCTATCCTCTAAATTATAGGGATTGGGTAAGTTTCTAGCAAAAACAACAAAAAGAATCAGGAGCAGGGCAGAAATTACAATCGCCGAAAAAAAGAATATTAAAAAAATCGGTTTTAAAAACCTAAAACTTCTGCTGTTATAAAATCGTCTGACTGGCATGGCTCTGTTTTATATTATATATTAGATAGATGAATAAGATTGATACTTCTCCACAAAAGATAGCCGACTTCCTAGAGCGGGGCGTTTCCGAAATCATAACCCGTGACAGTGTGACAAAGAAATTGTCTTCGGGCAAGCCTTTAAGGGTTAAGCACGGTGTTGACCCTTCCGGCCAAGATTTGCATTTAGGGCACGCAGCAGTCTACTTGAAACTGCGCGATTTGCAAGAAATGGGCCATATTATAGTCTTTTTAATAGGTGGCTTTACCGGGCGTTTTGGCGACCCCACGCAAAAACTAAAATCAAGAACCTTAAAGTCTAGAGAGGAAACAACAGAGGCTGCTAAAAATTATATTAAACAAATAAGTGGTATTTTAGATCCAGAGAAGCTTGAGGTGCGCACCAACAACGAATGGTACGATAAAATGAATGCGGAAGAACTGCTTAAGTTAATGTCTAACTTTACGGTGGATCAAGTTTTAGAAAGAGATATGTTTCAAGAGAGAAAAAAAAGAAAAGAAGCCATTCAATTACATGAACTTATCTATCCAGTACTGCAGGGTTACGATTCTGTAATGTTAAAAAGCGATTTAACCGTCATAGGCAGTGACCAAGTTTTTAACGAAAGTTTTGGCCGCGACTTACAAAAGAAACACGGCGATGAACCCCAAGATATTGTGGCTATTAAAATTTTAGCGGGGTTGGATGGTAATCAAAAAATGTCTAAAAGTTTGAACAACTATATTGCCTTAAATGATTCCGCCACAGATAAATTTGGGAAAATAATGTCTTTGCCAGATAGCTTAATGGTAGATTACTTTACCCTGCTAACGCGCCTGCCGTTAGCTGATATTAAGGAAATATCTGAATCTTTAGAAAAAAACTCTGTTAACCCGCGTGACTTAAAAATTAAATTAGGCCAAGAGATAGTTTCCTTCTTTCACTCCGCCAAAGAAGCGAGAGCAGTTGCCGATAATTTCGAAAAAACATTTTCTAAAAAAGAAACTCCTAGCAACATAGAAGAAAAGAAGATTAAAAAAGGAGAATACACTTGGCTTGAGGTGATAAATTTATCTGGATTAACAAAATCAAAAACAGAATCCAGGCGTTTAATAGAAGACGGCGCCACTGACAAAGACGGCGAAGTTATTGCCTCTCCATATAAAAAAATAACCGTAGATAAACCTATAACTGTAAAAATAGGCAAACATAGATTTATAAAAATAATCCCTGAAGATTAAAAAGCACCTCCGACTTATGTCGGAGGTGCTTTTTCTTATTCTAACTCCTCTTCTTCATCATCGTCTTCATCTGAATCATCGAGATCCGCATCTTCTTCGTCCCCGTCTTCATCGTCTAATTCTTCTTCTTGTGCGTCCACAGTATCGGCCGCGTCATCGCTAGGTATGTAGTCATCACCGTAAGGCTTATTTTTTTTCATATTTATTATTTATGACTTCCCACGCCTTTTCAGAGTAAAAATGTATACCTTAAAAAGGTGTGAGATTTATTTTTATACAGAATACACTTAGCTTAAACATAGGTCAAGACCTTTTTGTCCCCACCCTGTAGTGACTAGAAAACCCTAGTGTTCGCCGAACAAATAGCCACAGCCAAGGCATCGGCTGCATCATCTGGTTGAGGGTCTTCTTTTAAAGATAGTATAAGCCTAACCATTTTTTGAACAGCTTTTTTGTCGGCTCTACCGTAAGCCGAAACAGCTTGCTTTACTTCTAAGGGGGTAAACTCTCTAATGGCCAAACCTAATTTTAATCCAGCCAAAATAATAACTCCCCTAGCTTCGCTGACTTTGGTTATGGTTTTAGCATTCTTAAAGAAAAAAAGTTTTTCTATGGCGAGTACTTCTGGTTTCCATTTTTTAATAATTTTGCCAAAAGCCTTATGAACGATAAGAAGCCCGTTGTTGTGATCACTCTTGGCTTTGATTTCTATACAACCATAATCTAACAAAGAAATATTATCTCCATCTTTTTTAATTAGGCCATAACCTGCTTTATTGGTGCCGGGATCAACGCCTAAGATAATCATTACTTTTCGCTAATATACGAATTGACGCGAATATACTAATAAGAATTCATTCGTAGCGTCAGACGCGATTCGCTATATTAGCTTTGATTAGCTATATTGGCGAACACTACAAATTATTCCGCATTGGTGTATACCTCCGACACATCCTCTTGTTCATCCAGTTCTTCCATTAGACCTTCCAATTTGTTTTCATCTGTATCGCTTAATTTTATAGTTTGTTTGGAAACCCAAACCGCGTTGCCGTCTTCGTATTTGGATTCAAAAAGCCATTTAACACTACCCACTCCAGACAAATTAGCTTCGTGCTGGGTAAGGATATGTTTAATTTCGGCCGTAGTCCTGTTTTTATTATCGGTAACACCAGTAATCAAAATAGCCACTCCGCCCGGACCGTAGGCCTCGTATAAAATCTCTTCTAAATTGCTCACATTTGCCCCAAGACCCGCGCCCTTTTTAATAGCTTTCTCTATATTAATCACGGGCATATTAGAAGCTTTGGCTTTATCTACTACAGCTTTTAAAGAAAAGTTGGTTTTAGGGTCAGCTCCCTTTTTTGCTGTTATTTCTATTAATTTTGATAGTTTGGAAAACAACTGACCTTTTTTGGCATCAGTTGCCTCTTTTTTTCTTTTGATGGTAGACCACTTGCTGTGACCAGACATATTTAGTAATCGCGAATATACAAATCTATTTCAATATACGAATAGGCATAACGAATCTAATTCTTTATTATTTGTATATTCGTTTAATATTCGTATATTAGTGATTACTCCTTAAGCCCTTATGGGCATCACTATATATAAAAACGAGGTATCTTCTAAAGATTTAACTAAACAAGGCTTTTGTTCATCAATAAAATTAAAAACCGCGGTATTGCCGCTAATACTGGAAACACCCTCAACTAAATATCTCCAATTAAATTTAACTTCTAAAGCCTCACCCGACATATCTATTTTAAATTCGGAATCGTTTTCACCTAAATCACTATCTCCAGCATAAATAACCAATTTGGGTCCATTTTCTTTAACAAAAGATAATTTAATATCATTAACTTTGCTTGAAAAAAGACCAACCAGCTTTATTATTTTACTAAATCTATCCTTGTCCAATCTAACCACAGTATTAAATTCATTAGGAATTAATCTTTTATAATCCGGATAATTACCTTCTATTAATCTAGAAATTATTTCCGTTTTATTTAATTCAAAGCCTATTTGATTTTTCTCTAAGATAATATTTATATCCTCGGTCTTATCAGAAAACACTCGTACAACCTCTGTGATAGTCCTGGCAGGCACGATCACCGAGAAAGTGACATCTTTATACTCTTCTTTTAACTCTATCTTCTTTTCGCCCAATCTAAAGCTGTCGGTGGCTACGGCTGTTAAAAATTTTTCTCCAGCATCTTTATACAGCATAACACCGGTTATTTCTGGCCTAGTTTCCGAATTAGAAACAAAACCAACCAGTTGGGACAAGGCCCTACAAAAAATACTAGAGTTTAACGTAATAACTAAATCATCTTTAAGCTTAGGTATTATTGGAAAATCTTTTGCGCTTTCTCCTTTTAAAGACGCCTTATATCCTTCTGAAGTAATATTTAAAGTATTATCTCCTTTTACTTCTAAACTGGCTTTATCTGAAACTAAAGATGAAATAATACTATGAAATATTTTTGCCGGAACAGTTATTTCTCCAGCTTGAACAACCTTACAAGGAAACCATGAATTAACACCTATTTCTAAGTTAGTAGAAGAAATTCTTAATCCATTCTTGTCAGACTTAATAAGAACATTATTAAGAATAGGTAAAGTAAGATGACGGGTTACAACTCTTTCGGTATAGCCTAAAGATTCTTTTAATTTATTTATATTACAAACTATTTCCATATGTTCTTATAATTATTCTTTATATGTTTAATTAAATTATTATAACTATTAGCTATCCACATATTTTATTAAGTTAAATTATAGCCAGATTTTATTTATGTTTTTGGTAAAAAGTATTGTGGAAAATAGTGGGATTATTTTAGGTTAATATTTATTATTTTTGTGGAATAACCTGTTTAAAATTTTTTCTAATAAGTTTATTTTTCTTTTAACACTTATAATCAACAATTTATTCCACAAGTTTTCCCACGCTACTAGGCTTCGTAAATTCTATTTTTAATTATGCTTAATTCTTCAACTAAATTTTCGTTACTTTGAATTTCTTTATTTATTTTATCGCAAGCGTGCATAACAGTAGTGTGGTCTCTACCGCCAAACCGGTCGCCTATAAAAGGATACGAGCTTTTTAATTCCTCCCGCATCAAATACATACAAATTTGTCGGGGTAAAACAATTTCTCTTTTACGGGACTGATTAATTAACTCTTCTTCTCTAATATCATAAAATTCGGATACTATTTTAATTATGGCTTTAGGCGAGGTTTTAGCACTATTAAACGAATTTGTGGTGGCTAGGATAGATTTAACCTTGTCTAACGTCGGAATTGAATTAGCTACCTTACACGACATAACCACCCTATTTAAAGACCCTTCCAACTCTCTTATATTTTTAGTTACCGTATTAGCTATAAAACCAAGTATGCTGTCGTCTAAATCGCCAAGGTTTTTTTCTATTAACTTAGCCTTTAAAATAGCCATTCTGGTTTCGTAGTCGGGCGGGGTTATGTCGGCTATCATACCACCCTCAAACCGGCTCCTTAAGCGCTCCTCCAGCGTGGTAATAGCTTTAGGTGGCCTATCCGAAGACAAAACTATTTGGTTGTTATTGGCGTATAATTCGTTAAAGATATGAAAAAATTCTTCTTGGGTTTTTTCTTTGCCGGCAATAAATTGAATATCATCAACAATTAAAAGGTTAATTTTTTTGTATTCCTCTTTAAACTTATCTATAGTTTTATTTCTTATGGAATTTATCAGATCGCCCAAAAATTTTTCCGAAGACATATAGCGAACCTTGTTTTTGGGGTTTTGTTTAACTATTTCGTTACCAATAGCTTGAAGTAAATGGGTTTTGCCTAAACCTACGCCACCATAGATAAATAACGGATTATAAGTCGTGCCCATGTCTTTGCTAACAGCGATGGCGGCCGCGTGAGCCAGTTGATTGGATGAGCCGACTATAAAGCTATCAAACGTATATTTATGGTTTAGATTGGTTTCTTTATCTAAAACCGCAGATTCAGCTAAGTTTAACTGATGGTCTAGTAAGATTTGGTTTGGTATATCCTTCTTTTTTAAACTTTTTTTGTCTTCCGCAGATAACTGGGGTTTAATTGAAAACTTTACTTCCTTAATATCGTTAGATAGTCCCCTAAGGGTTTTTAGTATTAGCAGATTATATTTATCTTCTAGCCACTCTTTTATAAAAGCACTGGGAGTTGAGACTAAAACCATACCCTCTTTTTTAGAAGCTATAGAAGTATTTTTAAACCACGTAATAAAATTAGGTTTAGAAAGAGAAAGTTCTAATTCGGCCAGAGCCGCCTGCCAAAGTTCGTCTTTGTCCATTATTTTTTGTCCCGCACCTTTTTGTGGTATAGATATTTTTACTTTGAAAAGGTGCGGGAGGCTTTTAACGTTGGGAATTATATCACGCCAAGCAAATAATAAAATTTGTTAAGCAATTGTACCAAACTGTGGATAACTTGTTAATTAATTGTGCAATAAATCTTGCCTAGTTTGTAAAGTTATTTTACGCGAGAATACTTTAACCAAATATTGTCTAACTTTTACATTGTTGCTACAATGACATAATCCAAAAAATCCGAATGTATCCTAATGCTCCAAATAGATTTATTCGGAGAATTCGGATAAAATTCGTAGATTAGGATTATTTTAAATGAAAATAACTAAATATCGACCAAAGAATAAAAAAAGAGCCAGAACACACGGTTTTTTGAATAGAATGTCTACCTATACAGGACGTAATACGGTTAAAAGACGTAGAGCCAAAGGCAGGAAGAGGCTAACTGTTTCTCGTTAGTTTTTATATAAAATGAAGCGTTCCGGCAAGTTTTTTGTTGTTTATGCTAGTAAGAAAGAATCCAACGAGGATCGCCGGATTGATATTGTTATAGGGCTTAACGTGTCTAAAAAAGCTGTTGTAAGGAATAAGATAAAGAGACAAATAAGGGAAATAGTAAGAAGGATTGATTTAACTAAATCGGCGGCGAGTCTAAAGATTGTTGTTTTGCCCAGTATTGTTAATATTAAATTTTCCGATATTAAAACAAGCCTGACAGAAATACTAAGCGATTTATAAGATGAAGAAACTAGCCATATTTTTGATTAAAATTTATCAAAAAACCCTATCGCCTAGCACGGGGTTTTTTAATTTTATTTATTTATCGCCTATGTTTAACTTAAACTCAGGCCTACCTTCTGGTTGCAGGCAAAAACCTACTTGTTCACAATATAGTGTGGAGTCTATTGATAAACACGGGGTGTGCAGGGGTCTTCGGCTGGCTATTAAAAGAATAATTAGGTGTAAGTAACAAATTTCTAATATCTAATTTCTAATCAAATCCCAATGACTAATGATAAGACTATTTAGACATTAGAAATTGATTAGATATTAGTAATTAGACATTAGATATTAAAGTGAATATTTTCAACGAATTTTTATATCGCCCCTTATTTAATCTTTTAGTTTTTTTATACAACACCATACCCGGTTCCGACATTGGCCTTGCCATTATAGCTGTAACGGCGATTGTTAAACTTGTTTTTTGGCCCCTGACCGGCAAAGCTGTTAAATCCCAAAGGGCTTTGCAAGAAATTCAGCCGAAAATCAAAGAAATTCAAGAAAAATATAAAGATAATAAAGAAGAGCAGTCAAAAAAGTTAATGGCGTTCTATAAAGAGAACAAGGTTAACCCCATGTCTGGCTGTTTGCCCTTGTTGGTCCAAATTCCTATTCTTATAGCTCTATATCAAGTCTTTCTTAAGGGGTTTGATCCAAATAGTTTATCGGATCTTTATTCTTTTGTTAATAACCCAAATGTTATTGATCCTATGTTTTTTGGTTTTGTTAATTTAGCATTGCCGAACAGTGTTTTGGCTATATTAGCCGGCGTGAGCCAGTTTTTTCAGGCTAAAATGACGATGCCCAAAAACAGTAAATTGCCTAACGCACCCAAAGCCTCCGATGAATACATAACTCAAGCCATAACCAAGCAAACTCTATACTTTTTGCCAGTGTTTACTGTATTAATTTCTTGGAAACTGCCTTCGGGGCTTGCTCTTTATTGGGTAGTTACAACTTTGTTTACCCTACTTCAGCAGTATGTTATTATGCGTAATCGCTAATATAGCCAATAAAAGCTAATATACGAATTGACGCGAATATAGCTAATTAAATCTATTGGTATATTAGTTTAGATTAGTCATATTGGCGAAAACTCATGGAAAATGCAGAAATAATTCGGGAAACTATTTTAAAAATATTTAGCTTTTTAAATATTGAACCGGAGCTAACTATAGAAAATAATAATGGACGGATAAGAGCCAATGTTTCTATTACTGAAGCAGGGTTTTTAATTGGCCGAGACGGAGAGAATCTAAAATCTTTTCAGTATATAATATCTTTACTGGTGGCTAAAAAAACTGGAGATTTTTCTATATTCTCCAGTTTTGTTTTTGATATTAATAACTACCAAAAAGAAAAAGAAGATTATTTGGTGGCTTTAGCCAAAAATAGCGCCCATAAAGTTTTAGAAACCGGCCAAGCTGTAGAACTGGGAATTATGTCGGCCATGGAAAGAAAGATAATACACTTAACAGTAGAACAGATTGACGGGGTTAAGAGTGAAAGTGTGGGCGAAGGAGAGGAAAGGAGAGTAGTAATCAAACCTGCTTAAATACGAAATCCCAATATCGAAATCCGAAACAATATCTAAATACCAAATTATAAATTCTAAACGGTTTTGGATTTGGGATTTTGAACATTGGAATTTGTTTCGAATTTCGTATTTCGTGCTTTGAATTTTCTTTAGAGCGTCAAACGATATAGACGTCCATCTATCTTATTTATAAAGAAAAGGTAGCTCTCGTCTGGCACTAAAAACAAATTTGAAGCATCAAAAGACCCGTCTATAACTTTTTGGATTTGGCCGGTTTCGGTGTTTATTCTCACAATTTCTTCGCCGTTGGAGCGCACGCGTCTTTTGTAATAATCGTCGGGCATTACAAAAATATCTGGGTCGTTAACTTTAAAAACAGAACAAAATAGAATTCTTTCATCTTGGCCCCACGAACATTTTTCGGGCAGTGTAAACAGGCTGATATTTCTTTCTGTTTTTTTGTCTAGGTTAATACTAGAAAGTTTTAAATTGCGCCCATCGGAATTTGTTCTGGAAACTAAAACTTTTTTACCACTGGGTGAAAAATTAGTAGTTAAACCGTATTCCCCGCCCAATACACGGGTGTTTTTTTTAGTTTTAATATTTAACACATAAAAAATGCCTTGGGCCACGCCGGACGGTCTTGTGGTTAGGGCAATGTTATCGCTGTTAAACCAATCTATTTTAATATCGGGTATTTTGGTTGGAATAATATCCCTATTTTTTGAAAAATCGTCATAACTTATAGCTATTTTTTTGCCATTTCTATCGGAATAAACAATAACTGCTTCTTTATTGCTATTACTTAAAGAAACATCCTCTGTTTCTTGAGACAGGGTTTTTAGGGTTTTGTCGGTTACATTATAAATTATAAATCTATTGGCGCCCGAAGCTAAACTATATTTAAAAGACAAAAGCTCTCCGGATTCTGAAACATTAACCTCACCGATTCTGTCTACAGCCACTAGGCCAATTTTGTTCTTACCCGCGCCGTTTAAATCTATTTGGTTAATACTGCCGTCCCAAGCCGCGTAAACAATTTTACTTACCCCAGCTTCTTGGTCGATTATGTTTAAGCCCGCGCCTAAAACAGCCTCTTCGGTTATGGGAATTAACCTTTCTTTGGCACTCGGAGTTACTTCTCCGCCTAGTAATTCTTCATCTGTTACAGTTGCCGGTGCTTCAACGGTTTTTTTAAAGAAAAAATAATATATACCCAAACTTATTAAAGTTAAGCCTAAAATTACCGATAAAATAATTAGAAGTTTTTTACCTTTTTGACTCATTTATTTTTTTATACACTTTTTAGTTGTTAGGTCGCATTCTGTTCCAATACCACGGCATTCATTGGCGATATCTGTTCTACAATCTTCGCCTAGCGCTTTGTAAGAACTACACTCGCCAGGTATGTTTTCAGCTAATTCGCCAGAAGATGTTTTAAAACATCTTTGTTCACTAGAACACTGATTTCCTGGTCCGCATATTGATCCCCCAGCTGTTTTTGTTCCAGCGACACAAACTTTTTTTTCGTCGTCACAAGTTAAATCATCACCACATTCAGAATCTTTTCCGCATGCATGACCAGCTTCATATCCTAAAAATAACTCGCTTGTGTTGGTGCATACACCACTAGATGCTCTGGGGTTTTTAGGGTCTCTCACGCACTCAAGAAGGCCTTGGCAATCAAAACTAGACCCACAAGATTCTCCCACGCCATGTTTTTTAAAAAACAATTTATTCCAAAAATCTAATATACCACTGGGTGCGTCGGTGCCAAAGTTTACGCCCGGGTTTTTAATGTTAACCAGTTGCGGGTTTATAGTTTTTAAAAATAAATAAGAGCCTAAAAGTATAACGAGTCCTGTTATAGCGCCGGTGATCCACTTTTTAGCCTCGCCTATTCTGGTTTGATTGTCGCCGCCCGTCATCCATAATAAGCCCGCTCTAACAAAGGCGTATATTATGGCGAGGCCCACCAGAGCTTGGGCCAAAAGAAAAATATATTTTATCCATTCAGCCGGCCCCATAGAGTCGCCCACTTCCGCGCCTTGAACTGTGGGAAAAGAAACCTCCAGCGCCGAAGACGAAGACGACAAAATTACAAATCCCAAGCAACAAATTACAAACAAATTCCAATATCCAAATCTTAATACCCAAAATTTGTAATTTAAAATTTTGAATTTGAGATTTGTTTCGTGCTTCGGATTTCGTGCTTCGGATTTATTTATCATTTAATTATATTTATATTGATTGTGGCATTAGCACTGTCAAAAATATTATTTTTTTGCTTATTATTTTTTAATTCTAGGCGTAAATTAGAATAAGCGCCCGGTAGGGCTGAAGAGGAAATGTTCAAAGGCAGAATATCTTTTCTGGGGCCAGAATTTTTATCGGCTTTGCCGTTTAACTTCCATATAAAATCTAAACCATCCAGATTAAATAAATTAAAGTAAAAGGGGCGAACCAATATATTAGTACTGCTACCCGGTTGGAGTTTTAATGAACCAAAAATTGAATTATTAAAAATATTGTTGTTGATTATACTAAAATTAATTTCTGGGCTTACTGTTTTAATATTTAAAGAAGCACTACCCTTGCGCCCATCGTTGTCTTGGGCAAAAACCCTTAACTCGTGTGTAAACTCTGGAGTTTGGAATGTAAACCAGTTAAAGGTGCTTTTACCCCGGCCTTGAAGTTCGGGACCCTCTTTGTTAGAAGAAATATCGTCTATTAACCAGGTATAAACTAAACTATCGGGGTTGGGCACGTCGGCCATAGCGTAAAAAACGATAGACGATAAAGAGCTGGGCCAGGCTTTACCTTTATAATCGTAAGGCAATAAAGTATTGGCTTTCCAAACTATATCTAAATTAAAGTCGTTGCCTTCTGCTCGCTCTTCCTTAAGAGCTGTTTCTATTGTAGAGTTTATTAAATTTTCTACCTGCTCAATATCTGTATCGCTAACTTGATCTAGATTTTCTTGAGCCAAAGAAAAAATAGGCACTGTTATTATAGAAATAGTTATAACTAGAATCGTAAATAGTTTTGTATGTTTTAATTTCATTATCTAAGATGATTTATTCATAATGCTTAGCACCTTTTCCATTTTCTTTTTTTCTCTTTGATGAGCTTTCCAAACAAACAACGACCAAAACGAGACAGCCGATAAATATGGCACAAATTCCGCTATAGCTTTGCCGATGAGTCTTTTATAAATATATCTTCTGGATAGGTTTAAGTTAGTATTCACATAAGTATAAACTAGAGGCACCATAAATGTATTTGTTATTGTGCCTATTATACCAAAAGTAACAACCCACAACGCCTCTATTATATCTAAAGTATCTTTAGTTAAAGCGGCGGCAAAAATCATAGTTGGAAACACTGGTTCTTTAATATCGCCGTTTTTAACGCCCTCAATTTCTTCTTCTGTTAAGCCCTCGGCTTCTAATTCGTTTTGTTCATCCATTTTAAAATGTCTAATATCTAATTTCTAATATCTAATCAAACCAAAATGTCTAATGGCTAAGTTCTGAAATTAGGCATTTAAGCATTAGAAATTGATTAGAAATTAGGAATTTGTCATTTCTGTGCTTCGGCTAGTTCTTTCTTAGCCGCTTCTATTTCCAATAATTGCGCTGGGTCGGATGTAATAACTTGATCTTCGGTATAAGAAGCCACCACTTTTATAGCCGCGCGCTTTAAACCGGCTAAAAATATGCCTTCGCCCACGCTGGACTCTAAAAGTAAAAACTTTTCTTCATCGGTTAAATTAAATGTTTGAGCCACCGTGTCTATGGCCGCCGGCGATTGCTTTAGCAATATTTGCAGGGCGGAATTGGTTACAATGGGCTTGCCGTATTGCGATTTCATAAAATCTTCCACGTCTTGGGTTATAGTGGTAAGCCCCAAATAATATTTACGGCATCTTTTGGCAATGCTAAATAAAAACGCGCCGGCTTCTTGATGTTGCATCATCCACCAGGCCTCGTCCACCACCATTATTCTTTTCTTTCTTTGCGCTCTTATTAAGTTCCAAACATAGTGCAATAAAATATACATAGCCACTGGGCGAAGTTCTGGTTCCAGATCTCTTATAGAAAAAACAACTAAGTTATTGTTTAAGGCCACATTGGTGGGTTGATTTAAAAAGCCAGAGAATGTGCCTGTCACATATTTTTCTATGCGAATGGCTAATTTTTCCGCGCCCTGCATGTTTTTTAATACGGTATGCAGGTCGCCCATTAAAGGTACCTGTTTGCCCCGCCAATCCGAATTTATGCTGATATCGCGCGAAGCATAGGTTTCGGTTAAGGCTTTGTCTATAATTGAATCTTCTTCGGGCGTTAACTGGCCCAACATTACTTTTAATAAGCCGGTCAGCTCTATAATATTAGCTTTTAAAACTTCGGCTGGGCTTTCATCTTCGCTGGGTATAGTTAAATCAAACGGATTTATATGGTTAGCAGAAGTTAAAGAAATATTTACAAAAGTTCCGCCCACTACATCGTTTAAGTATTTATACTCGCTTTCTGGGTCTATAATTATTACATCGGTGCCTAGCATTAAGGAACGTAAAACCTCTAATTTAACAGTATAGCTTTTGCCCGAACCGGATTTAGCAAAAACAACCGTGTTGGCGTTTTCTAAAGAGAATCTATCAAAAAGTATAAGGCTGTTATTGTGCCTGTTTATGCCATAAAGCACACCTTTGTTGGAGGTAAGATCGGCTGAAACAAAAGGAAAGAAAGAAGAAAGCGGGCCAGTGTTTAAGCTATTATAAACCTGAAGCTTATCTAAATTTAAAGGCAGGGTAGAGGTATAGCCTTCTTGTTGCTGGAACACCGCAACTTTAGAATATATTAATTTTGATTCTAATATCGTATTTACTCTGCTTTCAACATCATCCAGTTCTTTTACGGAACTAGCATAAAAAGTAAGATATAAGCCGGCCCGAAAAAACCTTTCAGTGCCTTGTTGCAGTTTATCGCGCAAAGATTCTAAATCTTGGTAAGCTGTTTCTAGCATGGGATCGCGTATAAAACCCCCCTCTTCTTTTTCCGACATCTGCGCGCCGATCTGCGCTGTTTTTTTGGTTAGTTTTTTTAAAACAGGACCAGTTTCGGAGGGTTGAATAAATAAAGAAACATCAAAAATTTTATCTAAGTTAATAATAGGCGAAAACCAGCCCACGCTCAAAAATCTAGGGTAATTAGCCACAAATATTGTTCTAGAAAATTTCTCGCCTATCTGCAAATTAGAAGGATTGACCTGTAAAGCCGGCGGGGCTAAAAGATCTTCTAGGGTGCCGGCCGAGGCGATTTGTTGGTTTTTCGGTTCCATATATTTTATCCTGATTTTTTAGCTTCATCCCCTGTGGCAATTAAGGCCTCCATATTCTTTTGCTTAACTTCGCTGCCGGGGTTATACGATGTATACAAAAGCTCGATTAAAGCTTCTTTTTCTAAGGGTATCGCTTTTAAACCCATAGAACTTAACAAACTGGTAACTTGGTCTACTCTTTGTTGAATTGTATTTTTTTGTGTTTCAAAGTTTAAGTCTTTTTGATCTTGAACGCCTTTTTTGTTTTTAGAAAAAAACTTAGAAAAAAACCCTGTTGCTAGAACGGCCACCGTACTTAGGGGAATTATCACATAAAAGAACTTAGACATAACATTGGTTAGCTTAATTAATTCTTGTATAAAATTAATATATTCAGAAGTCTGTATTTTTAAGAGCTCGTTGGTTTGTATGCCGATTCTTTCGTTTAGAAATTTTAAATATTCAGAAATATCCAGTTTTCTGGATTGAACCAAAATTTGAACAGGAAAATCTATGGAATTTATAAAACCCTGAAAGCGGTCGATTATGGCTTCTTGTTCTTCGCTGGATTTTAAAGCAAAGTTTATGGAAGATACCATCAAAATAGCTCTTAATCCCCCATTTTTTAAAACAACAAGACCATCTTTAATTTCTTTGGTTTCTATAAGTTGGTGGGTTGAAGAAGTATTTGCCATAATCTCTAAATTCTAATATCTAAATCCTAAACAATATTTAAATCACAAATTCTAATTTGGTAAATTGGCATTTGGAGTTTGTTTAGAGTTTCGGATTTAGTATTTATAATTTGATTGTTTATCATTTCTTCTTCCACAAGTATAATTGTGGCTTTAAGGAAAATTTAATAAACGACGATAAATATTTTAAGGCTGGTAGGCCCTTAATTTTGCCAAAAGCCAAAACCAGAGCCGCTAAAGCCACAGGGAAAGAAAGAATAAACGCAAAAGTGGTGGTAAGAGTGCTAAAAAATATAAAACAAAGTACACCGGCCACCGCCACAAAGCCAAACTGCTTTAGGGTTAACGGGCCGATTATTTTATCTTCCATTTCTATAAATTGTGGAACCTGAAATTGCATAATATGTGTGTGAAATACTAAATTCTAATATCTAAATCCTAAACAAATTATAAATCACAATTTACCAATAACCTATTTTGATTTTTCTAGGATTGAACCAAATATTTTCATAAGCTCCGTAGATTCCTTAATCAAACTTTCTTTTTCAAGTAGGTTGTCTTTATTCGGCTCTGTTAGTATTAGCCAGTATCTACTTTCTTTTGTTTCTTTTTTGGATATCTTAATTCTCATCATAAAGTCTTTTCTACCAAGGGATTCGTTAGCTTCTATATAGTTTGCTCCTACTGATCCACCTGATCTCACTAATTGTTTGCCATTCTCTATGTTAGTTATTGTCCTTGATAACTTACGGACATATTCATTTACTCTTTGGGCAAATTTTAACGTCCTTTCTTCTAGGTCGTAATTATTCTTGTTTGTAATTTGGTTCATTAGTGTTTGTTTAGAGTTTCGGATTTATGATTTAGGGTTTTTGGATTCATTTGTCATTTATATATTAGTGTGTTAACTAAAAAATCCATCGTACTTATTATTAACTCTCTTCGTCATTTTACTTTTCTTCAGGTTATTTGGTCTTATATTGCGAGAAAAATAAAACGAGGCGGGCTTAGCTGGAGGGGGTTGCTGTCTAATTTTACTTAACACCTCATCTCTTCTTTTTTGGGCATTATCGTAACTAGGTTGATAGGCCGGTGGTGTAAGTTTAACAGGTTGCTGTGCCACGCCGTAGCCTCTGGCGAAGGGTGGGCGGAGTAGGGGTATTTGCTTGTCCTTCGTAGCTTTAGCGAAGGAGGAGGATTTCGGATTTTCGGTAGAGGTTATCCCATGCACTTGCATCAAACTTGTTCTGACCGGCTGGAAGATGGCTTGGTTAATATCTTGAGCAATGGCTTGGGCTTTTTGAATATCTACATTTAATTTATTTTTTAATTCGGCAATAAAGTTTTTAATGGGCAGTTCACCCAAAAATATTAAGCCGATTATTCGTGAAACTTTGCTGACGTCGCTATCGACTAAATCATATTTTACCTTAGCAATATCCCAAACGCTATTTTCGGTTTGCTCGCTTTCAAAAGCAGTTTGCAAGTCTTGGGGCAACTGAAACAGAACAGAAAAGCGTCTTCGGGCCACTGGGTCCGAAACTTGGTTTAGTTGTTCTATTTGGTCTAATGTTAGTTGTTGGCTGTTCATATTTTTATTTTATGGACCTGCTGGAGGTGGTGGTGGAGCTGCCGCTAAGGGATCAGGCATAGTATTTAATGTTTCGTTGGTTATGACTTGTTTATAAATACTGTCTTTCCATTTACCTTTCATGCCAGGAGCCACAAGGCTAAGATATTTCATAAGTTCCAAATGAGCAGCCTTATTTTTGGAAGCTAAAGAATTTAAGTTGCCCTGGGTCATAGTGCCCGCTTTTTCAGACTCCTTAGCCAAAAAATCAAGCAACATTTTTTGCCCCGTTCGGCCAGATACTTGGATTTGTTGAGTCATAAGATCTTTCATTTCTACCGTGTAATTTCTCATTAGGTTTTCTTCGGCCGAAGCTAGTCCTTCTATTATATGTTCAAGACGGGTAATGTCAGCGGCGTTATTTTGGTTTCTTGCGGCTGCAAGTTGAATTTCCAGTTCTTTAATTTCTCTATTATTGCTTTCGATGTCTGTTTCATGTGTTTCTTTTCTTGTTTTCATATCACCACCAATCCTATCGTATTGTGTAAGTTGTACTGGATCCAATTTTCCTTTTGTATCAAAGGCTTCTTTTTGAATACCTGCAATATCAGCAGATGTTTTAAATATATCCTCATTAAGTATTTTATGAATATCGGCTTCTTTAGCTTCTGGTGTTGCGAGGGTTGAAATTTTGTTCCATTTAGCCTGTACGGGTGGTGGAGCATTAACATCGCGCCCAATCATTTTTTGAACATTTTCGTTTAAAGCTAAGTCTGGACGTTTTTTTATAAGATCAACTACACTTCCGCCAAAGTTTTGAAACGTCTGAAGCATACTAAGCCATTCCTTCTCAAATTCAGGTTTTTGGTCCAAAGTAAATTGCCCCTTGTCTATTAAATTCTTTATTAAACCAGCGCGTTCAGCTAAACCTTCGGGCGTAAAAGCTGCTTGTTTTAATTTAACTTCTATATCGTTAGGACGGAGCTTAGCAGTTTTGCCCGCAGCATCATTAAGCGCCTTTTGTTGAGCCGCAAACCTTGTGCCGGCTCCGCCAATAGCTCGGCCTATTAGTGGCTTTTTTTCTAAATATTCTAAGCCTCTAGCTATACCTCTGGTGGCCGCTCCTGTTCCCGCAAGCCGATCAGCCATTCTCAAGGCGGTTCCGCCAACCAATCGTGGGCTGGTTTTTAACTTACCTTCCGCCCATTTTCTGCCTTGTTCGGCCCAGCCCACCACCAATTTACCGCCGTAAGTGCCCGAGGCTTTGGCCTGCTCTAAGCCGTACCATAAAATGCCAATCACCAGAATAAACTGCATTATTACCGAAAAACCCGTAGATGGAAAAAGTACTTCCCAAAATCCGCCGGCGTCTCTTAGGCTGTCAAAATTGCTACCGCTAATATCATTTATAGTGCTTTGTTCCAGCGAATTAAATGTAGACCCAGCTATCAAGCCCAGCATCAAAAAAAAGCTTATAGAAACAGGAAAAAATACAGCCAGGTTAAAAAATTTGCCCCACCATTCGCTAAAGCGGTTGCTAAGCCCCGGCACGCCTTTAATTCCCGGCAAGGCCGAGCTTACCCAAGCCAAAGGCGAGATTATAATTAAAATCCACAATTTTATTAACCTAGATATCATAACTCCCGCGTAAGCCAGTAATATAAGAGCAATAACCACGTACATTATAAGCTGGCCGATGGAGGCCATTATTAAAGATGTTACAGGCGAATTGCCGCTGACGTTGTTTCTTAACTGGGCGATGGTGCCGGCGCGCAAAGAACTTAAAATAGAGGCGCTCACGTCCAGTTCTTCGCTAGTATTACCGCCAGAAATAAAAAATTTAGAAACAGAATTGCCAAAATCAATTACGGCGGCGCAGATTATCAAGCTAAAGTTAATGGTTAAAGCGGCAATAACCAGTTTGGGTATAAGTTTTTTCCAGCTATAAGTTTCCATACGCAAAACCGTGCCAAAAGCTATAAGCAACATTATTAATATAAAAAACATATTGGCTAAGTCTCGGCTGATGGTCCAGCCGATTTGAACCACGGGTACAGTGGCGAAAGATTGAAAACTAAAAACATAATTTACTATAGACCCCGCCGCGGTTATTAATAACATTCCAAAAAAATCTATAACCAGGGAAACTATACCCAGCACAATGTCCCAAAATGAATCCATGGCCAGACCCATTAAAGTCCACTGCGCAAAAGCCATTTTTGGTACAAACAAAAACAAGCCAACAAAAGTTAGGAGTTTAAAATAATTTTTCGTAATTAAATTTATTAGCTTAGGCATTATTTGCAGGGAAATTTATTTGTAAAATAGTCATCAATTAAGACCGCATAAGCCAACTGAAATCTATTTTTATAATATTTTTCCCACTCGCTTTCTCCACCAGTAACTCCCAATTCCTTTCTTTTTTCTGCTATGTTACCCACCTCGTTTTCGTCTTCTTTTGTTAGGAAATTACCAACTGTATTAGTTACATCTGTAGAATATGAACTAGCTCTGCTTTCTTTTTCTTCCAGCATTTTTTCTATTTGTGGAATATTTATACTCAAAGCGTTAGCTACAGCATCAGAAACGCTTTCTCCGTTTTTAATAAAATCTACTGAATCTAAAACAGCTATTATTTTAATTAGTTCTGGTGTAGGTATCCTAGAACGAATATAAATTCTGGTGTTTTCTTCCAGTTCTATAACTTCATCTTTTGAGAGTTCCGAAAAATTTTCGGTATTAAGAGAAATATAATTTGACGTTAAATCTGGGGCAAGTGATGCCAAACCTCTTAAAGAGCTTTCTATAGCGTCTATAGCTATTTCTATTATTCTAATTTTAGCGGCAACTTTATCTTTTTCTGTTATAGAGATGTTTGAGTCTTTTAATATTGTTTCTTGGTCTAAACGCCATTTATTTCTGGCTTCAAGCTGTTTTTCTAATAGAACAGATCGCTTGGTTTTGAGTTGGTTTTCATCACTAGATTCTAAGGCAGATAAGTAGTCTTGCATTGCTTTTATAGTGTTAGTTTCTCTTAGCGCTTTGTCGTAATCTGTAAGCAAAGAAGTAAGCCTGCTTGTGCCATCAACTACTTCCGACACCTCCTTTAAGTCCTCTTGAAAGGTTTCTGCAATCTTTTTTGAATTTGATATAGATTCTGCATATGCTTGAGCCGTTGTTTTATTTATACTTTTTGCCGACCCAGCCACTATTAGTCCGTTAGTCGTTAAGTAGCTGCTTTTCCAAGCATCAAAAGATGTCATTTTTGTTGGTTCTACATCTTCAACATTTTGGGTAAACGTTCCATCATATGTAAGATATGTAAAAGGTGCACGAGCTCCAGTAGGAGAAGTAAGGGTTTCTGGGAGCCAAATAAAAACTTTACCATTACCATCCGTGAATGGCAGTGCTTCTTTTTTAGGCGATGCGTAGATTCGAATATCTGGGATACTGGCAATTGAACAGCTTTTATTTTCTATGTCTTCTAGCTTAGTTTCTATTTGTTCCCATAAGCCACCAATTACATTATAAAAAACTTGATTAGCCACATATGGGCCAGGGTTCTTTGGTTCATCGTTGTAATTTTTTCTGTGGTAAAGCCTATCAATAACATCATCTGTTTCGTCAGTTTCGCCACCCAAATTTACACCCACAGTAGAAAGTTTGATTGCTGTAATGTCATTTTTCAGCTTCTCTTTAAAATTTTCAGCTTGTTCTTCGCTTCTTACCAAAGAATTTATTTGGTTTATTAGTTGGCCCGCTGTATTTTGAAATCCTATCAGTCTATTTAATAAAGAAATTACCTCGGGACTTTCAAAGCCTAATTGGCTTGTTTTTATAGTATCCAAACTACTATATGTTCCACCATTAGCTTTACTTGCCGATGTCCATGATCCATTGCCAGTTTTTACGTTAGATAAACCATCACGGGCAACTTTATTTATATAAGCATCTAAAACAGCATTAACTATTTGACTAAGTTCAGTAGCATTTACTATACTGTCTAAACTTCCCTTTAATAATCCTTGTGTAACAAAATCCCCAACAACACTTCCTGGTGTTACAGTTTCTTCTTGGATACATGTTGCGTTTGGCGGTAGTTTATCCATATCTATTGGTTTTAGGGGTTTTACAGGATCCGATATCCCCACACCAGTAAAACCTTGAAATTGTGGAGAGTCTGGACTTATTAAATTTCCTTCCGAGTCTATGGCATCGCCACTTATTGTATATTCGGCACGAATTGTATATACCGCGCACTTTTTCTGATCCAAAAAACCTTTGCCAGCTGAAAGCTTGGCTTGGGCTGTATTTCCGGCAAGAGCAACTTCCTGGCCTATAAGCTGTGTAGAGGCCAAGTAGACTCCGGGTAATGTGTTTCTGGTTTCGTGAAGTTTTAACCAAGATGTCCAGCCGCCATCCTCAAAATTATTAGCAAACTTTTCCATATTTTCTTTAACGTCCGTCCAGCTGCAACGTAGCTGTTCTTCCCTTAAAAATTGGGTTTTGTTTACTAAAAATTGTACGTTAGCTTTAAATGGAGAACAGATGTCGGTTCCGTGTTGTCTAAAAAATTTATCTATAGTTGATACTGCTGCAAACGTAGCGTTTTCTTTAATAAATTTTCCAGGATTTGTTATAAATCTTGGATCTCCGTTGCCTTGCGCCCAATTAACCAAATCATTTTGGATCTGGATCAACATTCTTTTTCTTAGAGCTTGAAAGGCAATTTCACCAAATTTTCCAAGCTTTTTTTTAAATGCGTCTGCTTTTCTTTCTACGTCTTTTAGAGTTATGGTAACGCCAAAAGGAGCAAAAGCATCTACTTTTTTAGGTATTAATAGAGAAAAAAACATAAACAATATTAAAGTAACTAATATTATTTTTTTGTGTTTTTTATTATTTTCCATTAGTTACTTTAACAAAAAATATTTTTGATAATCGCCAAAAGTTTTTGTCCAAAACAAAACAACTTCGTCGAATTGGTTTAGAACAATCAAGGTTTTTAAAGGGTCTTCTTCTCGGTTAATCATTGCTTCCGCAATTTTTTTTGCAGAGATGGCACTTAACAAAATATTTTTGTGAAGTTCGGTATATTTTTTAGGAACACTTACTTCTGAAAGTTTTCCAAACGATATGCTTAAGGTTTCGGAGTAAGTTGTAAGATTATTTATAACTTTCGTTTCGGATATGTTCTCTAAATCAACATCTAGAATCTTGTTAATGGCACCATATATATTTGTCGCGTCTTTTTCGGTATCGGTAAAATATTTTTTATAATTTAGTTTTGAATCTGATACTGTTTTAAAAACAGAAGTCGGTATTATAGGAAGTAAGTTGATTTCGTTTGACTTAAAATAAGGCAAAACCGTTTCTACCATAAAATCAGAACTCTCAGCTTTTCTGACAGCTGCTTCAGATATGCCAGTGGCAGAAACCATTGTGCTTAAAAAATCATCTGTTAAGTTTTTATCTTCGGGCGCGACATAAGCATTTTGGCTTTCTTTTTCTTGTTCGTTAAGTGTTAAAAGTTCGGCTAACAGTTCGTCGCTCGATTTCCCTGCCGACAGCGGTGTAGAAGCTTCTTCTTCGCCATAGCTAACCGTGGTTCTTAAAACCAAATAAGCGCCACCAAAAATACCCAACAAAAAAACCAAAACTAAGCCAAGCCAAAAGTATTTTCTCGGGTGATTAATCATTAGGTAAATTTTAACACTATTAGCGAGTTTTTACGTCTGCAAATTTATTAATGTTTTCCACAGAAAAACAGCAAAAACATTAATAAACTATGCTAACTAGGAGTTAGCTTTCTAGGTTTTTAGGAATTAGGAAGATAATATTTTAGAAAACTAGGAAGCTAATATCCTAATAAGCTAAAAAGATTGACAAGGTCTTCCTTGCCCAAGTTTTGAGCTCGTATTTTTTTATCAAATCCAAGCTCTTGAAAGACTGAATCTAATTTAGCATGAGCTGGCGATCGCTGACTCGTGCTAACTAGATATTTTCTTAGATTATTAAAAAGCGTCTGCCGCGGTTGCCTAAAAACCATCTTCAAAAACTCTATAAATTCCTCATTATTATTGATATTGATTCCAACCGTATCACGAGCATACGATCGTATGCTCGGTGTATATTGGTACGGGGTTAGTTTAATCAAGGCTGAATCTACTTTAGGTTGAGGCCAGAAGTTTTCTTTACCTACTTTAAATAAAATTTTGGTTTCGGCCAGAAACTGCACTAGCGAAGAAAGAAAATTAGCTTTGGGTGGTTGCGCCGTTATCCTCTCGCCCACTTCTTTTTGAACCATAAGTATTAATTCCGATGGTTTATTAGCCGAAAGCAGAAATTTTTGAATCAGCTTGCCCGTTAAATAATAGGGAATGTTGGCGATTACTCTATATGGCGATTTGATCGCCATTTCATCAAAACTCAAAATATCTTGTTCAATTACCTTTAATTTTTTTTTAGAAATTAGAAATTGGAAATTAGAAATTAACAGATGAACTAATTTAGAATCCTTTTCTATTGCTACCACTTTTGCCCCTGTTGCCAATAACGCCATAGTTAAATTGCCCGTACCTGGTCCAACTTCTAAAATAGTTTCGCCCGTTTTAATCTTTGCCTCTAAAATTATTTTCTCTATAATTTCTTCGGAAACTAAGAAGTTTTGCCCCATATGTTTAATTGGGCGAATGTCGGCTGATTCTAATAACAATTTATTTTTTCTTTTTAACATATTTTGAAATATCTAATATCCAATTTCTAATATCTAATCAATGTCTAATTCTAAAATGTCTATTTTAAGGTTTGATAATTAGGCCTTAGGATTTGATTAGAAATTAGATATTAGTAATTAGAAATTTGTTTTTATATATCCAACACCTCTTCTCCTGCTTGGTATTCTTCAAACTCCACCAATCTTACTGGTATATCACCCAAAAAACGTGAAGGCAAGGCGGGTTCACTTTTACCATATATGCTTCTTCGGCGCGTAAAAACAAAATAGGCCTTTTCTTTAGCCCGAGTTAGGCCCACGTAAGCCAGACGGCGTTCTTCTTCCATTTGGGTTTGGTCAAACATGCTTCGTGCATGTGGTAACAAGCCTTCTTCGGCACCAATAATAAACACCACAGGAAATTCTAAACCTTTGGCCGAATGTAGTGTCATTAAATTTAGCGTGCCGTTTTCTTCCGAAATATCGTCGGCCGAAGTTGTTAAAGTTATTTCTTCTAAAAAAGAAGAAAGCCCATCCGGTGTTTCTAAAACATCAAACTTAGTGACCACGGTTATAAGTTCTAAAATATTTTCCCAACGGGATTCGCCTTCGGCCGTGCCATCCAAACAATATTTTTTATAATCTATTTTTTCTAATAAAAATTTTATTAACTCGGAAACTTTTTTATTAGCCGATTCATTTTTAATCTCGTTAATTAAATTAAGAAAGCCTTCGAACTTAGTATGTTTAAAGACATAAATATGTTCGGCTAAAAGTATTTGGTTTAGCGTGGTTTTGCCAATCCCGCGCGGTGGCACATTAACAATTCTTTTTAAGCTGATTAAATCTTTTTCGTTTTGAATAAATCGCAAGTAAGCAATAATATCTTTAACTTCTCGGCGTTCGTAAAATTTTATAGCACCCACCATTCGGTAGGGCCAGCCAGCCCTTATAACGGCTTCTTCTATGGCGCGAGATTGGGCGTTGGTGCGGTAAAGAACAACAAAATCATTTAAATCCCGCGCTATTTCTGATTGCGTCCTTAATATTTTTTTAATTTCTTCGGTCACAAAAATCCCCTCCTCTGTTTCGTTGCTCGTTTGGATTATTTTAATTTTTTCGCCCCCGCCCCGCTCGGTCCATAATTTTTTTTCTGTTTTAAAAACATTTTTGGCTATAACCGCGTGGGCGGCATCCAAAACATTTTGAGAACTTCTATAATTTTCTTCTAAAAAAATTATTTTTGTGCCGGGATAATCTTTTTCAAAATTAAGCATATTTCTAAAATCGGATCCTCTAAACAGGTATATCGATTGCCAGTCGTCGCCCACCACACAAATATTTTTGTGTTTTTGCGCTAACATCTTTAACAAAGTGTATTGAGCATGGTTGGTGTCTTGGTATTCGTCTACCAAAACATATTTAAACTGGTTTTGATATTTTTCTAATATAACAGGATTATTTTTTAAAACTTTAACCAGCAGTAAAAGCAAGTCATCAAAATCTAAAGCATTAGCTTCTTTTAATCTCGCTTCGTATTTTTCGAAAACTTTAGCTATTATTTTTTCTCTAAAATTTCCTGCTTTTTCAGCATAAATCGTGGCATTAACAAGTTCATTTTTTTGGCGCGATATAGCCGAATATATACCATTGGCTTTAAATTGGTCTGGGTCTAAGCCGAGTTCGGCTACAATTTCTTTTAAGAGAGAGAGTACGTCGCTTACGTCGTATATAACAAAATTTTTGCCATAACCAATATTATCTATTTCTCGTCTTAAAATTCTGGCCGCAAAAGAATGGAAAGTGCCTACAAAAGTTGGTAGTGGATAGTTATTAGTCAGCAGTTTATTGATACGGTTTTTCATTTCCCCCGCAGCCTTATTTGTAAAAGTTAAAGCTAAAATATTTTCCGGGGAAATTCCTTGTTCTATTAAATAGGCAATTTTGTGCGTCAGGGCTTTGGTTTTTCCGCTTCCTGCGCCCGCAATTATCAAAATAGGGCCATCTATAGTAGTTACCGCTTCGCGCTGTTCTTTATTTAGAGAGTCAAGAATATTAGACATCACAAAATTATAGCAGATCATAATAAAATTTCTAATTACCAATTTCTAATTTCTAATCAAATCCTAATGCCTAATGATCAAATTTTAAAATTAGCCATTTTGGAATTAGTCATTGATTAGATATTAGAAATTAGACATTTCCTAGCCTTGTGTTTTGGCTGTAGTCTGTGGAATATCCTAATTGACCTTACTTCTCAAAAAAGCTAGTATTTACCTACAACCCTGCCCACCAGGGTTTTGTGCTTAAGTAAGCTTGTTAGGCCAATACCCACCTATTTTGGGGTTAGAATAGTTATCTAAACCAGATTAGTTAAGTAAAGGTCAATATCCGATTAGTATTTGGTATAAAATTTCATCTTTTTTTGAAAATCTTCTGACTGCTCTAAGGGGTAAGCGAGTTTTATTTTTAAGTTTTTCTTTGTCTAAAAAGCTGGTTTATATACTAGCTTTTTTTGTTATGTTTTTTTCTGTCTCAATTTTGTTTTTTTCTGGCAATGATTCTGCCAGTTTAGATTCGGCTAATAAAAATATAGTAGAAGAAATAGATACCGAAGACGAAAGTTTTATTAAAAAAATAATACCTCAAGAATCTCCCGTAACTTCGGCTATTCTTTTTGCCGGTAATTTGGAAAGTAAAATTAGCGGTATTTTCCGTGGCACAAATTCTAACGGCGCTTTAGGCGGTCCAGACGAAAGTTTAAATTCTGTTAGTTTGGAAACCGTGGGCAACGCTTTAGTAGCGCAAGGCTCGGTGCTAGCCATAATTCCAGCTAGCGCCGAAGGTTCTCTGTCCGATGGCAACATTCTTACTTACGAAGTTGAATCGGGCGATAGTTTGGAATCTATAGCAGATGATTTTGGAATTTCAGTGGCTACTCTGCTTAGCGCTAATAACTTGCCTAGGGGCACAAAATTAAAAATTGGCGATAAACTTTCGGTTTTACCAGTTGATGGTGTAAGGCACACGGTAAAATCTGGAGACACTATTAAATCTATCGCCATTAAATACAATGCCGATGAAGCTAGAATATTGGCTTTTAACGATTTACCGGACGACGGCAAAATAGTGTCGGGGCAAATTTTAACAATTCCTGGCGGCGAATATCACGTACCTATAAGCGCAAAATACGCTCCAGCCAAAAATCCGCCGGCCGAAAGTTTGCCAAATCTTACGGGTTATTACGGTTACCCGTCTAATGGGCGAAAAACATTTGGTTTACACAGATTTAACGCCGTGGATATTGGTGGGCGCGAATGGTGCAACACACCGCTTTATGCTTCGGCGGCGGGTACAATTATTACAGCCGATGCTCAAGGCTGGAATGGTGGCTACGGCAAATATATAAAAATAGCTCACGATAATAACACTATTACTCTTTACGCTCACGCTTCGCAATTATTAATTAGCGAAGGCCAATTTGCAACTAAGGGCCAAACCATTGCCTTGATGGGTTCCACCGGTAATACTACAGGTTGCCACGTGCACTTTGAAGTTAGAGGCGCCAGAAATCCTTTTGTGAATTAATATTGAAAGTAGTAATTAATATATAAAATAAAAAACCGCTGGGCGAACCATGCGGTTTTTGTTTATTGGTATAGATGATTATGGCTATCAACAGCTACAAAGATGGCTGCGTCTTTAGTATTTTGTTTATATATAGCTCTTAAATCGCCGCTTATGTTTATGCTTCTATAACCGGCATATTTACCTTTAAGCGGATGATTATTTAGGCTAGGGTTAAATATATCCACCAGAAAAAGTTCTAGCCTTTCTTTTAATTTAGATTTCTCGCCCGCTTTTAATTTCTGAAACTGTTTTTTGAAATTTCTATGAAAAAGAATAATCATAGAGAATTAAGATATTTTATAGCCTTGTCGGCCGAATCAAAAGCTGGCGACAGGTTCTTTTTTATCTGTATATCTTTTTCAATGTCGCCTAAAAGCCTTTCAAATTCTGGTGTCATTTGCGGAATATGGGAAAAATAAACCTCGCGGCTACGGATAAAATTTCTTAAGGCCGCATTCATTACATCGCTCAAAGATAAGCCCAAATCCTTAGCTAGTTTTTGAACTAGGTTTTTTACTTCTTTTTCGGTTTTGATGTTTATTACAGTTTTTGACATATAACCAAAGTATATACAATGGTTAGTTCTACGTCAATTCTAACTCTGTGGTCGATACTGCAAAGCCTCGTTAATATGGTCGGGGGCAATATTTTCCGATTCGCCTAGGTCGGCGATGGTGCGGGCGAGTTTTAAAACTCGGTGGTAGGCGCGAGCGGAAAGATTATATTTATAAACCGCGGTTTTGATAAGCTCTTGGCATTGTTCATCTATACGGCAAAATAGTTTTATATCTTTTAACCGCATTTCGCCGTTGGTGGCGAAAGAAAAATTTTTATATCTTTCACGCTGAATTTTTCTAGCTGTTTCCACTCTCTCCCTAATTTTATTAGAAGCTTCGGCTACGCTTTCCGAAGCTAATTTTTCGTATTTTACCCTAGGCACTTCCACATGAAGGTCAATCCTATCTAATAATGGGCCAGAAATTTTACGTTTGTATTTTTGAACCTGAAAAGGCGTGCAGACACATTCTTTTTGCTGGTCGTTTAAAAAACCGCAGGGGCACGGGTTCATAGTAGCGGTTAAAATAAACTTGGCGGGAAAAGTTAAACTGCCTTTTACGCGCGAAACCGTAACAACGCCGTCTTCTAAGGGTTGGCGCAAGCTTTCTAAAACGTCGCGATTAAATTCTGGAAACTCGTCTAAAAACAAAACACCGCGGTGCGACAAAGTTATCTCGCCGGGGCGGGGTATACTGCCTCCACCCACTAAAGCTGCGGCCGAAGAAGTATGGTGGGGCGATCTAAATGGCCGAGTTCTTATTAAAGGTTCTTGGTGGCTAATTAAGCCAGCTACCGAAAAAATTCTTGTAGTTTCCAAAATTTCTTCCTTAGTCATAGCTGGCAATATAGAAACTAGGGCTCTTGCTAGCAATGTTTTGCCGCTTCCTGGCGGGCCAGACATAAGCACATTGTGGCTACCGGCGGCCGCAATTTCCAAAGCGCGTTTAGCAAAATCTTGGTCTTTAATAAAAGCAAAGTCGTGTTCATATTCTTGTTTAATAGGCTCGAGTATAACTGGATCTATGGGTTTTATTATTTTTCTTTTAGAAAAATGCTCGCAGGCTTCGGCTAGATTCTTTAACGGATAGACAGCTAGGCCATCAACTAATCCCGCTTCTTGGGCATTTTCTTTGGGCACATAAATTTCTTTGGCGCCATAGGCTTTGGCCATAAGCGCTATTGGCATAACGCCAAAAACAGGCCGAATAGACCCGTCTAAAGCTAATTCGCCTATAAATATCTTTCCTTCAGGGTTAAAATTAATCTGCCTAGAAACCAAAAGATAAGCGAGAGCAATGGGCAGGTCGTATTTTGGCCCTTCTTTTTTTAAATCGGCCGGAGCTAAATTAACAATTACCCTGCGGTTAGATTGATTGGGCGGAATTAATTTTGTGTTTTTTATAGCCGCCGAAACTCTGTCTTTAGCTTCTTCTATGGCTTTATCTGGCAGGCCTACAATATTAAAAATATGTAGACCTCGAGCCATGTCTACTTCAACTTCTACGGGTTGGGCCTCTAAGCCGACTAGGGCGGCGGAATAAATTTTACTGGGCACGATTTACAAAATAAAATATAAAATATAAAAAATCAAAATTTGATATTTTTATATGTATTTTTAATATTTACTATTTAATTTTTGATTTTAATGTTGAACACATACTCTCGCTGCCGGTTCAGCTCTTAATCTTTCAACATCAATCGCTTCTCCGCATTTTTCACAAATACCAAAAGCGTTATTTTTTATTTTTTCTAGCGCATCGTTAATATCTTGCAACCTTGTTTCTAAGTTATGTTCCATAGGTAGCCGTGTGGCGTATTCAGTTACTTCTTGAGCATTTTCATCCCAACCATCGCCTAAGTTTTCGTAGTTAGCATCCCAATCGCCTTTTACGTTTTTGTCGGGGTGAGCAAAAGTACCCAGCTCTTCGGTTAAAGCTTTCTTTTCTTTTTCTAAAAGCGAGCCTAGCTCTTTCATTAGTTCCTGATTCATACCCCCATTATATTTTATTGCTTCAAAGATTAAAAGCTCATTTGCCGTGTTTTAGGTATTGTGCTTATATATAACGACACTGAAAATGGATAGAACCTTATAAACTTACCCCATAATAAGGAGTTTGATGTATGAAACAGGCTGTTTTAATGGCTTTATTGGCGATTTTCACGTTTTTACCGAGAACCGCCTCTGCCTTTGTGGCTAGAGGAGACTCTGTTTATTTTGATGGATTTGTGAGTTTGGGTTACAACTATGAGCACAAGCGTGCAAATAGCGATAACCATCTTGCCTTAGGAGATCTTTGGATAAACGGAATGAAAAATATTGGCCATCCCAAAGATATCCAATATTCCTATATGGAGGTTTCCACAGTGGTGTCTCGTGGAAAGATAGAGGTCAAGCAGGCTAGTATCAAGTGCGCAAATCCTTTTAAGGTAATTAAGGCGATCAGTAAAGTCACTGTGGGCCGTTTCGCTCCTCCATTTGCGGAGGAATGGTTGAAGTACCCTGATCAGCTAAACTTGATTGGATATTCATCGATTTTTGGTCAATTGGTGTACAGAGATGATGGCGCACAGATTGATTTTATAGAAAAAAGACTTCGCTGGTCGCTTGCCTCTTTTTTGGGCGAACGTGAGGGCGGAGTTATGCGTGAACAAAAAGATGGCAAGATCCATCTCTATTCCAAAGCGATTTTAGATTTGCCAGCCGGCCTAGGACTTTCTGGCAGTTATCGTTGGAGCCGTACCAGAGATAATCTTTGGGCGGCAGCAGTCAAATGGCGGAAAGGAAGTTCTGAAAATATATCTTTCGAAGCTGTTGGTTTTGGAGAAGATATTCAATGGTTTTTTAATTACGGCAAGATGATTGCGCCAGACTGTATTTTTACAGCAAGATATGAAAATCTTAGAGGGCGAGAAAACATTTTTACACCGGGAATAAGATACTACACAAAAAATATAGATGTGAAACTTATGTCTAGATTTGCCGATGATCTTCCCAAAGGCGGTCAGCTCTCGGTGATATTCAGGTTTTAAAACTAGTTCCAAAAAATAATCCGCGCTCTACAAAGAGCGCGGATTTTTCATACTTGCAGGAGAGAAAAATTATATTATTTTAATATTATAACCCGCCAAAATTTTTGTAAAACAAAAACTTAAGCGGGTTATTGTTTATAACTATTCGCTTCGCTCATAGATAAACAATAAAAAAACCGGCTCTGGAACGAGCCGGTTGCGCAGTTTGTTTTTTTCCAAACTGCTAGATTGTTTAAGCACCCTGTGTGAGGCATTATGCCTCCAAGAGAAAATTACTTTTCTCTTGTTCCCTTTATTTTTTTAGAAAGAGCAATCCATAACTGAAAGATTATACTAACAGAAACATTTGCCTGTTCCGTTCTAGGCTCGGAACAACGTTGTTCCCCGATTATTATCGGAGGGGATATGTTGGAGCCGGTTCTAGCGACCACTAATTTATATTTGGGTCGGAACCGACCCAACAAGATTCAAGCAGTTTTTTTGCTGCAAGAAAAAATTTCTAGGGTATCCCAATTTAAATACGGACACCTTAGAGTTCTAACAAATTCATCCTATATAATAAGGAATAATAAAGAGCAAGTGACACCAACATTGTGACCAGCTGGCATCGAGAAAAACATTGAACTAGTTAGAACTATCTAATTTTCTCACTTCGTTCTTCAAAAGTAAATACAACAGAATCTTAAAATGCTGTCGAGAGCTGTCAGCAAGTTAATCGTCCGATGGATGCTTGGCTTTTTTGAACAATATTAGCTAAAAATATATGTAGAACAGCTAATTTTCCACAGAGGTTGAATTCTCCTTTTTAGTGGATAACCCCAAAGAGGCTTTAAAGTGATTTGATATTGGAAAGTGATAAGCGATTAAATCCGGGGTAATTTCGAAGTCATATTTTTTAGAATTTTTATTAAAAACCTTTTTTTCAAATATCTTTTTTAAATAATAGGTTTGCGTTTGGTAAGAAACTTTTTCTAAAATATTTCCCAGGCGAATTTTTTCTAAAACTTTTTCTAAAATATTTTTAAGCCAGATTTTCTTATTATCATATTTGATTAAAAAACTTTTTTCATTTTCAAAATCATTTTCATAAAAGTTTTTCAGCCAAAAGTTTTCACTCCAAAATTTTTTTATTTCAATTTCACTGCCCCAGACCGGTTTTATATTTTTATAAAAACTGGCGCCTATCAGATCTTGGTGGGGTAATAAGGGCGAAGCGTTGGCTAAAAAAATATTAAAACAAAATCTATTTTTTATTTTTTTTCCTGATCTTTTTTTACCAAAAATAAAAGTTGCTAGTTCTAAAAAGAGTCTGTTTAACCAGACTCTTTTTTCTTGAGAAATTATTATTAAATCTATATCGCTTTCCGGTTTGGGATTACCTACTGCGGTAGAGCCCGCTAAAAAAATTGCGCGAGTATAGGGACAGTTTATTAGTATTGGTAAAAATTTTTTTAGTAGAGATATTTTATAATCTTTTTCTAACATAGTTACGGGTTTGAAACGTTTACAGAATCTATAGCTTTAAGCACCGCGCTTTTAGAAGTAGTTATTATCAAAACATTTCCCACCAAAGCGTATTCAACTGTTATGGTATTTAAGGGTAAATTTTTATAGCGGATAGTTTGATCTTGATAAATCCCAGATTGAAAAATAGTGCTAGCCGACGAACCTACTTTAGCTAGTATCATAGGTTTAAGGTCGGTAACCATTGTTTTTTCCCAAGTTTTAAGCAAGGGGTTCATTTTAGCAGAATCTAAAACCTTTAAAGCGAGACCCAATCTTGGCCCGTAACAAGAAGGAGAAGTATTTTTTATTTTTTCACATTCGGTTTTATCGAATGTGTTTCCTCCAAAAGCAAACACATCAAATTCTTCAGATAGTTCTTTTTTTACCGAAGCAGGTATCTTAATTTTTAAAGCCGTCAGTAGCTCGTCTATAGTCGTTATTTCTGAAGTTGAAGCTTCACTCGTTGTTTTATCAACTATGCTCTGCTCAACCATTAGCCTAACAAAGGCATTTTCCGCTACAGAATCACTATTTAAGGTTTTTATATTGGCAACACTTACAATTTGTTCTGATTGATTATAAGAAAGAAGTCCTGCCGGTACGGCGGGGATTACTGTTTCAGTTGAGGTGTCTGTTATTGCTGGGGCTTCTTCAACCGGTAAAAGAGGCTGAAGTTCTTGGGGTGGGGGCAAAATATCTTGCGTGGTCGCTTGTTCGGTTGCTGGGGTTTGTCTTAAAAAGAACCACCATATTTCTCCAGCCACAAAAGATAAAATTAAAACCGATACAATTCCAATCAAAATCAACTTACTCTTACCACCTCTGGAAGGTAAAGAAGGCATTTGGATTGCCTGTCTTGATGGTATAGGTGGCAAGGGTGGCAGGTTTGGCCTTGATACTGGTAAAGGAGGTAGCGGGGGTAGTTTTGGCGCTTGTTGGTATATTGGAGGCGGTGTTAGTGGCCTCATAGGTGTGGTTGTTGGGCGCGGAGGTGTTGATGGCTCTGTTGGTAAGCCCAGCGGTGGAGCTTGAACACGTTGTTGATTTAAATTTTCCGGAGGCATAATAGGTTTTTTGATTGGATTTTCAAAAGGTTGAGGTTGCTTAGGAGAGAGCGGAGGAGGAGAAACTAATGGTTTATAAACAGGAGGCGTTATTATTGGTTTTGGTATTTCCTCTTTTGGGTTGGCTGTTCCCATCGATATAGGTTTTATAGTAGGTTTTTCTTCTTGTTTTAAAGGTTCTAATTTAGGAAAAGATAATTTAATATTGTTGTTTTGAGGTACGATGGCTGGGTCTATTTTTATTTCTGAATGCGAAGGCACCGAGCCTTTTTTGAGGGCTTCAATATCGCCGGCCATAGTTCTTATTTTGTAAGCCGGAGCACTTTTAGGTTCTTGGGTTGTTGAAGAAGCTGGAGGCAATTTTCTTAAATTCGAATATCGAAATTCGAAATTCGAAACAAATCCCAAATTCTAAATTCAAAATGTTTCGGATTTCGTGCTTCGTGCTTCGTGCTTATTTTTTTTGCGCGTCTTTAAGCGAAAGATTAATTCTGCCTTCGGTGTCTATGTTTTTTACTATAACAGGCACAATGTCGCCTATATTAACAATATCCTCCACTCTGTTTACGCGAAAGGGCGCTAATTCGGAAATGTGAATCAGACCCTGCTGGCCCGGCAGTATTTCGGCAAAGGCTCCAAAATCTAATATTTTTACTATTTTACCTTGGAATATTTCGCCTTGAATAATCTCGCGCGTCAGGTTGTTTATCCATTCCTTGGCTTTTTCGGCCGAGGCTTCATCGCTGGAAGTTATAAATATAGTGCCATCGTCATCTATATCTATTGTAACACCTGTTTCGTCTGTTATCTGGTGTATAGTTTTTCCGCCGACGCCAATAACATCTCTAATTTTAGCAGGATTTATTTTTAAAGTTAATATTTTCGGTGCATAAGGTGACATTTTCTCTCTGGGTTTAGGTATAACTTTAAGCATGGCTTCCAGAATTTCTAATCTAGCTTTTTTGGCTTGAGTTAAGGCTTGAGCCAGTATTTTAGAAGTTAGACCAGATATTTTTACGTCCAACTGCAAAACGTTAACACCTTCTGTGGTGCCAGCTATTTTAAAATCCATATCGCCGTAGTGATCTTCCGCGCCTTGCAGATCTGTGACCACCACGAATTTTTTTTCTGGATTGGTTTCGTCTTCAATAAATAAGCCCATAGCTATGCCCGCCACCGGTTTTTTAATTTTCACCCCAGCGTCCATTAAAGCCAAAGTCGAACCGCAAGTTGCGGCCATAGACGTTGAACCATTGGAAGAAAGTATTTCTGTTACGATTCTAACGGTATAAGGAAAATCCACTTTAGCAGGAATTACCGGTTCTAGCGCGCTTTCGGCTAAAGCGCCGTGACCGATTTCTCTTCGGCCGGGGTTGCCAGTTTTACCTGTTTCTCCAGATGAAAACGGAGGAAAGTTGTAATGGTGGATATAGCGCTTAGTGCCTTCAAATTCCATGGTTTCAATGGCTTGCTCCATACCTGGCGCGCCCAGTGTAGCTACACACAAAGCTTGGGTTTGGCCTCTTTGGAAAATAGCTGAACCATGGGTGCGCGGTAATACACCAACTTCAATGCTCAAAGGGCGAATTTCTTCTATTTTTCTGCCGTCCACACGCTGATTTTTTTCTAAAACATTTCTGTGGATTATTTCATTCATTTCTTCTTCAAAAAGAATGTTGGCCTCGGCTATATTTTTGGGATTTTTCTTTTCTTCGGACAGGTTTTGGAAGTATTCTTTTTTAATTTCTTCAGTTGCGTTCATATCGCCCTTAGAAATTGTTTCTGCTAAGCGCTGGCCCACAAAATTTTTTATTTCTTTTCTTAAGATTTCATCGGCCGAAGGCACAGCGGTTAATAACGATTTATGACCAAGAGATTCGGCAATATTTTTTTGAAAATCTATTATCTTTTGAATTTCTTTTTGGGCGCTTTCAAAAGCCACCAGCAAATCTTCCTCGGTTACTTCGCGGGACCGGCACTCTATCATATTTACTAATTTTTCTGGGCCGGCCACTACTAAATCTAAATCGCTTTTTGCGCGCTCGGCATAAGTAGGGTTTATTACTATTTTTTTATTTTCATCTCGACTTACTCTTATAGCCCCAACCGGCCCGTTCCAAGGAATACCGGAAATTAATATAGCGGTGGAGCCTGCAATTATGGCTGGTACATCTGGATCGTTTTCTCCGTCAAAAGACAGTACAGTTAAGATAAGCTGAACTTCGTTTCTTAATCTGTGGTTAAAAAGTGGTCGCAGGGTTCTATCGGCTAATCTGGCTGTTAAAATAGCCTCGTCCGTAGGTCTACCCTCTCTTTTAACCCAGCGGGAAGCTTTGATTTTACCTGCGGCATAAAATTTTTCATCAAAATCTACGGTTAAAGGGAAATAGTCTATGCCAGTTCTTTCGTTTTTAGACATAACTACAGTAGCTAGTACTACTGTTTCTCCATAGCTTACCGTTACAGCGCCACTGGCTTGTATAGCCCAGTGTCCTGTTTCTACCACTAATTTCTTTGAACCGATTTCGGTTTCAAATCTTTTTTTGTTATTCATTTGTATTGTCGGCCGACAATACAACCAAGGCTCGAATATATCCTTATATTCCCTTCGCCAAGAAACATAAGGATAAACTCGCTTTCCGATTGAGTGTCGGCTTTATTTATTGTTTTTACCTAGTAAATATTGTTCGTTAATTCCTAAATTAATAAAAATATCGGCAGATTCCATAAGTTTGCTCGAGGCGGTTCTTTCAAAAGCCATAACTTCAACCTGAAGTCCGCGATTAAACTTTAAATATTCAACCAATGGCACAAAATCACCATCGCCCGTAACTAAAACAACGGCATCCAGCTGGGCCGATAACCTAACAGCATCAACGGCCAGGCCTACATCCCAATCGCCTTTTTTCATGCCACCAGGAAAAATCTGAAGATCTTTAACCCTCATTTCTATACCTAATTTATTTAGAGCCTCAAAAAAAGACTTTTCCTCGCCAGACTCTGTTTTTATAACGTAGGCGATAACTCTAACAAGTTTCCTGCCGGAGGTGGCCATGCGCAAGACTTCTTTAAAATTAACTCTGCTACTGTATATATGTTTGGCAGAGTGGTATAAGTTTTGGACGTCTATAAAAACGCCTACTCTTTGTTCTTTATGCTTTATTGCGCTCATCTTTTGATTGGCTATCTTACTTCTTTAATCCCAATTTGCGGATCAGAGAATTATATTTTTTCTCGTCGTTTTTAGATAAATAATCCAAAAGGGATTTTCTTTTGGATACCATCTTAAGAAGCCCTCGGCGCGAGTGGTTATCCTTAGGGTTTTTCTTAAGATGTGAAGCTAGCCGTTCTATTTCTTCTGTGGTTACGGCAACTTGAACACTGGCTGAACCAGTGTCTTTTTCGTGGTCTTGATAAGACTTGATTATTTTATCCTTTTGTTTTGTTGTAAGCATGAAAGATCAACTGGGACAGCGTCACTGTTCCAAGTGGGTACTTAACTTATTTATATAATATTAACAGCCATTATCTTTTTTGGCAAATGTGGATATTGTTTGTAATATCTGGTCTCTTTATTTAATATTAAATAATTTCATATTAAATAGCTTAGAGATAAGCCTATAAACCAAATGAATCAAATAAACCAATAACAATCTGACCATTTTCCATTCCATTTTCCATTTTTTTGTTCTTTTTGTTTTTTTCTTTAATGAAATTCAATCTCATAATCACGCTCGAGCGTGATTATGAGATTGAGTAGGTTTAGGTTAAATTATCTTCTCCCAGCACAGAGTGCGGGGTTTCCTGTAAGGAATTAATAAAAATATTTTTCTATTATATCAATATATGGCTGATTCCATATGTTTTATTTTTGCTTTCTTTAGATCACTATTTATGTTTATTAATATCACATCTATTTGCCAGTCGTAATCTGCATATGTAGGATTATTTGAAACATATAATTTACATGTTCTAATTAGTTTCTTTTGTTTGGAGTAAGTCAGATTATCTTCCGGACTTAAGCCAGATCCTTCTTTTAATGTTTTTACTTCAACAAAAATAAGTTTATTATTACTTGCTTCTTGTGGATCATCGCACAGATCAATATTTAAGTTTTGTCTGTTGTAATTTGTTCCCTGTAGAACAACTAAAACATTATTAGCTATTTTATTCCATATAGAACCGTTATTATTTTTTTTTAAACAAACAATATCTATTTCGCCCCACTTTCTTCTAAAATTTCTTTCTATTATTTTATAGCCTTTGTTTTTTAAATATTTACAGGCAATGTCTTCGCCTGCTTTTCCTACTTTTAAATGTTGTGGAGAATTTGATTCTATATGGAACATAAAATATGGTGTATACTCTAATTAATTAAAACATCCGTTTCTAACTATTCTCATTTTGTCGCTCGAGCTTGAAAATGAGATTGTCTAGCGGAAGTAGGTTAGAATATTGTATAAAGTGTTGTATAAATAAAATAATCTTATATAAAAATATTATATATAATAAGATAAATAAAAATATAAAATGGATAAGAATAGTTTTAACAAATTAGGCCCAACAAAGAAAAAAATTATATTATTGCTGGCTGGGGGAGTAGGGCTTTCTTTGGCGGGTACGCCTAAAAAATATTTTGCTGTTATTAAAAGTGTAGCAGATGAATGGAATAAAATTAATGAGACCTCGCTTAAGCGCGCTATAAAATCACTTTATGAATCTAAACTTATAGAAGCCAGAGAACATGAAAACGGTTCTATGACGGTGGTTCTTTCGGATGATGGGCGCAAAAAGGCTTTAACTTACAATATGGATACCATGACCATCAAAAAACCCGCCAGATGGGACGGCAAATGGCGAATGGTTATGTTCGATATACCCAATAAACGTAAAAAAGAAAGGGATGTGCTAAGAAATATGCTAAAACAGCTGGGATTTATAAAATACCAGGAAAGCGCTTTCATTTTGCCTTATGAATGCAAAAATGAGGTTGATTACGTGGTTGAATTCTTCAACTTACGCCCGCACGTAAGGTTTTTGGAAATTAGTAAGTTTGATGATGACTTAGCTCTCAAGAATAGCTTCGGATTATCTTAAAATTTAATTTTGTCTATCAGTCTTAAACTTTCCGCATTTTCCCGCTCGAGCGAGAAAATGAGAGTTATTGGATTTTGTTAATTAAATAAAAAAACTCCTAGCGGAGTTTGCCTGCTAGGAGTTCGTGATGAAGGTTGTTAGGAGTAACTCTATTATTTATTACTTTTTCTGTCTAGTAATTTTAAAGAAGCACTTAGTCCGCCAATACCGAGCACAAAACCCCAGTCATACCAGCTTCCGTTGTTGTGCGTTTCGTATATGCGCACACTATCAGAAAAGAGTGAAATAATAAACGAAAACCCTATAATCATTCCTTGCCATAGACCGAGCCAGAAACCAGCGATATTGCCATCCAAAGCAGATGTCCCTACTGCAGAGTTTGGTCCAGCAGTACAGCTGATGGCAAAAATTGTAGCTAGGAGAACTAGATACAGCGTAGATCTAGATCTTTTCACGGTATCACTCTCTTTCTTTTAAGGGACTAAGTTATTGCAATTTCCCTGTTAAGGGATTATCGGTTTTTCCGATTTAAGATTTATAACAAAACATAATTTATAAGTCAACATTGGACTAATTTAGATTTAAACTTTCCTCATTTTCACGCTCGAGCGTGAAAATGAGAGTTGTGAGTTTGGTATTGGTAGTCTGGTTAAATATTCCGAAATTAAAACTTAAGTTTTTACGATTTCAAGTTTTTCTTTGGTGACAAAAATCTATGCATTTTTATTTACAACAAAACAACCAGCCATTTTATCGTGAAGACCCTGTTTTCTTGCAGTAAAAGCAATCATGAGAAATCCTATACCGAGGATAAACCCGGAAAGCATTTGTCCAAAATAGCGACCCGATGCTTTTCCGAAAGATACTCGGCTTCCATCTAAATCAGTAACTATTATTCCAAGAGCCATTTTGCCAAGAGTCGCTTGTTTAGAAGAGCTTTCCATGACCGCTTGGTAAATCCAAACAAGCAGAAAACTCAAAATGAAACTAAGAATATAATCATCGGCAAATCCAACAAGCTCAGCTTTGCCAGTGAGAACATCGTAGGGAACTCCAAATATAAAACCAATAATAAAACCACCGATAGACACAATAAACATGTCTATGATAAAAGCGGCAAATCTTTTCCAAAATCCAGCGTAACTAAAAGTTTTGTTTTGAGAGTCCATGTATTTTTTAAGTTCCTATTCGCCTGTTTCTTTTTCTTTTCTGCTGGCTCTTTTATAAATTCGGATAAGAACATAAACCCATACAGCCAAAAAAATTATATCCCAAGCCATACTCCACCCTTTGAAGACATCTCCGCCAACAGACGGGTCTACTGTTAGTTTAATCCACCACTGCCAATAGATATTATCTATGATTATAACTATCAAACCGCCCCAAAAAATTGTTTTTTCTAATTTATTCATCATGATTAAAAATTTTCTTCCCCCAAAATGCGAAACCGCCAATTTGTTTTTGCCCCCAAAACTCTTTGACTTTTCCTACGTGGTGGGCGTGCTAGGACTCGAACCTAGAACCGCAGAGGTATAAGCTCTGTGCTCTAACCAATTGAGCTACACGCCCTACTTCGCTCCTTTGGAGCTACGAAGGGCAATGCCCTTACATATGAACTTACTTTAACTAAAAACACCTCCTTATTCAAGGAGGTGTTTTTATAATCATTTCAGAAATTTTTTAAGCCGTTGATCCCGAGATGCGCATGCTTTTCATCAGCTCATTAAATTCAGTTTGCTCTATGGTTTCTTTTTCTATAAGCACAGACGCGATTTTGTTTAGAGCATTTCTTTTCTCTTTAACAATTTTCATAGCTGTTTTATAGGCTTTATCTATAAAACTGGAAACCTCATCGTCTATTTTAGTGGCCACAGATTCGGAATAGTTTCTGTTTTCCGAGAGTTCTTTGCCCAAAAATACCAACCTTTCCCTATCGCCAAAGGTCATCGGCCCCATTTTTTCCGACATACCGTATTCGGTCACGATCCGGCGGGCTAAATCGGAAGCGGTTTTTAAATCGGAATGCGGGCCGGTGGTCACATCGCCAAAAACAGTTTTTTCGGCGGCGTAACCGCCCAGCAAAGTAGCTAGTTCATCTACAAATTTATTTTTGGAATAAAAATTTATTTCTTCCACTGGCAATTTTAAGGTGTAACCCCCAGCTCGGCCACGCGAAATTATAGAAATTTTATGAACAGCATCAGCGTTAGAAAGGGAAGCGGCCACCAAAGCGTGGCCAGCTTCGTGGAAAGCCACGATTTCTTTTTCTTTAGCCGAATAAACTTTACTGCGCCTTTCCGGCCCCATCATAACTTTTTCTATGGATTCGGTCAGCTCGGTTTGGGTAATTTCTTTTTGATTTTTACGAGCGGCCGAAATCGCGCCTTCGTTCATTAAATTGGCTAAATCAGCTCCGCTAAAACCGGGGGTGCGCTCGGCAATTATTCGCAAATTAACAGTGCTGGATAAGGGTTTGCCTTCGGAGTGTATTTTTAAAATCTCTTCTCGATTTTTTATATCTGGTTCGTCTATTATTACGCGCCTATCAAAACGTCCCGGGCGCAATAAAGCCGGGTCTAAAATGTCTGGTCTGTTGGTGGCCGCTATAACAATAATATTGGTGTCGCGCTCAAAACCGTCCATTTCCACCAGTATTTGGTTTAAGGTTTGTTCGCGTTCGTCGTGGCCACCGCCCATACCCGAACCGCGGTGCCTACCGACGGCGTCAATTTCGTCTATAAAAACAATGGCGGGTGCGTGTTTTTTGGCTACATTAAATAAATCTCTAACTCTAGAGGCGCCTACGCCCACAAACATTTCCACAAATTCCGAGCCAGAAATATGAAAAAACGGCACACTGGCTTCGCCGGCTACGGCCCGGGCGAGCAGGGTTTTGCCTGTGCCGGGCGAGCCTATTAAAATTACGCCGCGAGGAATTTTAGCGCCCATACCCAAAAACTTGGCCGGACTTTTTAAAAATTCCACAACTTCTTTTAGTTCTTCTTTGGCTTCATGGGCGCCCGCCACATTTTTAAAATTTATTTTTTCTTTATTGGCATCAAACAATTTAGCTTTGGAAGCGCCAAAATTAAAAGCTTGCATCTGCCCGCCTTTGGCTTGGCGAAACATAAAGTAAAAGAAAAGCAGGATCAAAAGAAAAGGTAGAACTATAGGCAGAATATTTATTAAAAAATAGGCTAAACCGCCTTCGGTTTTAACCTGAATATTTATTTTCTTTATATCGTTGTCGCTTACGCCTAAATTCTTTAAGCTTTCTAAAAGAGAACCGGAAGCTTCTTTGTAAGCCACCGCCTTAGATTCATCGGTTAAGGCCAGTTCTATTTTATCGCCAGAAATTAGAGCAGTTTTAATTTCTCCGGCTTTAGCTTTTAGAGCTAAATCGGACAAGGAAATAACGTTTTCCTTAACAAAAAAGGTATTAGCTCCCGAGAAAAGGGAGACCAAAACCATAAAAATTACCAAAGCAAAAAATATATTTTTTAACACATCTTTCATAAAAAAATAAAAGATTAAATATCAAATATAAAAAATCTTAAATTTTTATATTTTATTTTTGATACTTAATTTAAAACTTGTTCAGTCTAACACACTGAATATAAGATGTCAACTCTGGATAGAGTTTTCGGTGCTGCCGCTTATTTTAAACTCAAAGGCTGGCTGTAAGGCCAGTTTGTATTCTTTGGGCTCTAGAGTAGAGACCTTAAAAGGATAGGTTTTACCTAGCTCCATGGCGGCGGTCATATCTTTATAGGTTTTGAATTCGGAAATATGGGCTAAGCCCTGTATTTCGGAATCTAATCTAACAAAAGCGCCAAAGGGGTTAAATTTAACCACTGTGCCATCAACCACATCGCCTTTTTTATACTTATTTTCAACTTCATCCCATGGGTTTTGCTTTAAGGTCTTTAAAGATAAAGAGATTTTATCGCCTTCTACAGAAATAACTTTGGCTTCTATCTTGTCGCCTATTTTTAAAACATCGCTAGGTTTTTCCACCAGTTGCCAGCCTATTTCCGAAATATGAATTAAACCTTCAATGCCGTTAAATGTAACAAAAGCCCCAAAATCAACTAAGCCAGATATTTCGCCCGCTACGTTGTCGCCCACATTGTAGCCAGATAATTTAGCCTCCATTTCTTTAGATATTTTGGCTTTTTCGGAAAGGATTATTTTTTGGTTTTTTTGATCGTAATCAATAACTTTAACCAAAATTGTTTGGCCCACAAACTTTTTAAGTATTTTTAATATCTCTTCTTTATCGCCGCCTTCAACATGAGGATAGTTTTGGCTGGCCAGCTGGGATACCGGCAAAAAAGCGGCAAGCCCTTCTACTTGAGCGGTTAAACCGCCACGGTTAGCGCCGGTTATTTTGGCTTCTATAACTTCGCCGCTATTTTTAAGATTTCTTATAACATCCCAAGATTGGTCCATAGTAGCTTGTATTAAAGAAACTTCCACCAAGCCATCTTTATTTTCTATTTCAGTTATTTTAACTGTCAAAATATCGTCTTTTTTAATATCTTGAAAACTGGCATTAAAAGACTCCAGATCGTTCTTATATAGAACGCCAGTTCTAAAACCGCTTAAATCTAGATATATTCTGTTTCGGCCCTTTTCTATAACTAGGCCTTGTAAGGTATCGCCCACTTTAGGCACGACGATATTTATGTTTTTTTCCAGAAGCAAATCCTTCATAGATTGAGCCTCTTTGGGAGGGGCTAGGGAAACAAAAGTGTTGGTTTCGTTGATAGTCATATTTTGTGTAGAAACTATAACAGAACGCCTAGACAAAGACAATATAGTCAAAAATGATAGTAATATGCTAATATACTTACTTATGAATGGGGCTATAATCAAAAATAGGGAAGTAACTCCTCTAGGTATCAGTAAAATACGCCGATTGTTTAATGTTGGCTCGGAAGTTGCCGAATTAGCAGAGGAGGTTCTGGAAGAATTGGGAGAATATAAACAAGAATTTTTGTTAGGGCTAGAACAGTCTGTTAAAGAAGCTAAAAACGGGAAGCTTAAGAAAATTAAATCCTTAAAGAACCTTAAATAATCGAAAAAGGACCGCCCTTCCAGGAAGGGCGGTCCTTTTGGCTCGTTGTATGCGGAATATTTTTGCTACACCGCAGTTTAAAAAAGACTTAGCCGAAGTCAACAAAGATATTTTTGCCAAAGCCGAGATGGTTTTATCTGTGCTGAAATTAAATCTAACGGATATTTCGCTTAAACTTAAAAAATTAAAAATTGGCACTAATCTATGGCGTGTTAGAGTGGGAACACATCGTTTAATCTATTCATTTAATAAAGATTCCATAATATTATTGCGAATCCGTCACCGCAAAGATGTTTATAAGGGTCTAAAATAAATCCCGCACCTTTTTTGATTAAAAAGGTGCGGGGTAAAAGCTGGTTTAGAACTAGCGATTTTCTAAAAACTTTATAATATAATCAACATACTGATGATAGTCTTTTAAGCAATCGCCGATAGAGGCGTACACTTTTTCATAATCTATCTTGTCGTATTCGTGAACTAAAAGATTTCTGGTGCCGATGCTTTTGGCGATTTCCTTGGCAAACTCTTTGGGATAGATGTTTAAATCTGAAAGTCTAAAAAATGTTTCTCGGTAATCTTTGGGCGGCACAGTGTTTGCGGTTGCCAGTTCGGCAATAAGATGTTCGTTAATGTCTATAGCCCGCGAAATGATTCGCTCTAAAAGTCGTTCTACTGTGGCTTGTTTTAAAAAATCGCCCGCGATTTCTTCAATGGAAAAACTAGACAATTGAGCAAGATTGCTCAAGTCGTCTTGTATAAGAGATATTTTCCTTTGAACTAGATCTTTTTTAAACATTAAGTTGAGTGGCTAGGGCGCTTTGTCGTTTTCTTATAATCAATGACTCCAGATCTCGTAGTGATTGGCTGTCTATATAGTCTTTAAAGGCGAAGGTTCGGTAATTTTGGTAATCAGTTTCATCTCCATAAAGCAGGATTCCATTTTGGGTAGCTTCGTAACGTAAAAGTATATTAGCTGTTGCCAGATCCACTAGGTCTATTTTTCTAAAGCCCAGCGCCAAGGCGTCAGTCAATTCAGAGTTGATATCTAAGAATGATCTATAATCAAGGGGAATATGGTTTTTCTGCAAAACTGCTATGTCGGTGTCGCTGGAGTCCCTCATTAAACCAGAAGCCGCGCTGCCAAAAACCACCGCAAATTTTAAGTTGCGGTTCTGGGCGATTTTTTCTATTTTTAGTTTATTCTTTTTAATATCCAGTACCATAATGTTATCTTAGCTAAATTTACAAAATAAAAAAAGCCCCGACGCTTAGCGTCGGGGGGTTGTGGTTGAAGTCGAATTTCGATCAATCTGGACATTGTAGTGGGATTTTATATACGACATAAGGATTTATAGGTCCGTCTTCAAATGGAGTTGCAGGCGGATTCACCCATTCCTTTCTTTGTTTTTCCCAATAGGCTTTTGCCGCTACAACTTTCTTATCTAACATTACCTTCGCCTCTATGATCGCTTCGTCTTCAGTAATTGCGTTCAGAGGAATTTCCTCATGCTCGGTTGTACCAGCGAGGCCGCCTCCAAATGTGTCTCGATATATGTACGTAAAGTACCATTTTCCGCGACTCATATTTACCTCCTTTTGGGGTTGTTTTGGTTTCAGGTGCTTGCTTTGACTGTATATTTTAATTATACACTCTATAACATCTATTTGTCAATAGTGAGAAAAAAATAATGATATGTTATGCTTTTCACTAATATAAGCAAATTGAAAAGCGAAATATAACAAATATTCTTTTGTTATGTTTATGTTTTAGTGTTATCAAACATGAATTTGTATTGGTACGGTCAGAACTCCGTAGGTATTGATAGCGGGGAAAATTCTCTTGTTGTCAGTTCTTTGGATTTGGAAAAAGAATTAAAGCCTGCCTCGTCGGCAGGCAAGTCGGCTAGGGGCGCTGATGTGGTTTTGGTGTCACAGCTTCAAGAGGTCAAAGTGCCATCCAAAACAAATTCTTTTTTAATAAATAATCCCGGCGAATACGATGTTAAGGGCTTTTTTGTTATGGGGCTTGGCGGTTTTGGCGAAAATATTGCCTATACTATAGAAGTAGAAGGGGTAAGACTTTGCCATTTGGCTGGTTTAGACAAAGAACTAACCGATGCGCAGTTAGAAAATTTTTCCGATATAGATATTTTGCTAATAGATATAGGTTCAACTGATGATTCTAACGAAACTGCCAGTAAAATAGTTAACCAAATAGAACCGAGAATTGTTATTCCCATAGGTTACGATGATAGCAAAAAAGCCTCGGTATTTTTTAAAGAAATGGGCGCTTCCGATGTTGAACCGCAGAATAAACTTAATATAAAAAAGAAAGATTTGCCGCAGGAGGAAACCAAAACTTTGTTACTAAACGTAGTGTAATTTATGCCAATATACGAATTTATGCGAATGCTACGAATAAGTTTAACGAATAATGCGAATAGAAAACGAATTTGTGAAGCCATTAGTATAATTCGTGTACATTCGTAGATTGGTATTTATGAGTTTATATAATTTCGTTTATAATCTTCAAAGAAAAAGCCATAAAGCCAAGAAAAGAATATTGGTTGGGCTTTTAGCCGTTTCTTTTATATTGTTAATGTCTTTTTGGGTGTTGATGTTTAAAAGTCAGCTGCGTAAGGTAGATTTATCACAGGGCTCGGGCGTAACTAAGTTGCTGGGTGAAGAAGAAAAAATGGCTAGCCCCTTGGCCGCTTTGGTTCAGGGTTTTAAAAGTTTTAAAAAGGATGCTACTAACAAAATTAGTGAATATGGAAATAGTGTATCAAATGGCGGTCAAGAAAAAGTAGAAAAAGAAAGGACAGTATATGAACTGCCTGTAGAATAAAAAAATGGAATCAAAAAAACAAGCCGCCTCCGAAGGAACAAATATAGAACAAAAAATTCAAGCGCGCGAAATAACGCACGAGATGCAGGACGCTTATTTAGATTATGCTATGAGCGTTATAGTTTCGCGCGCTTTGCCGGATGTGCGCGATGGTTTAAAGCCGGTGCACCGCAGAATTCTTTACTCCATGCACGAAAACGGCTTGCGCCACAGTGCTAAATATAGAAAATGCGCCACGGTGGTGGGCGACGTTATTGGCAAGTATCATCCTCACGGCGATGCCGCCATTTACGATGCTCTCGCGCGTATGGCTCAAGATTTTTCGTTGCGTTATCCATTGGTAGATGGCCAGGGCAATTTTGGCTCTATAGATGGCGATGCGCCAGCGGCTTATCGTTACACCGAATGCCGTATGGAAACTGTAGCCGAAGAAATGCTTACAGATATAGATAAAGAAACTGTAAATTGGAAAGAAACCTATGATGGCAGTAGGGAAGAGCCTTCGGTTTTGCCAGCCAAAGTTCCCAACATATTGCTTAACGGTTCGGTGGGTATTGCTGTTGGTATGGCCACCAACATTCCGCCTCATAACTTAGTGGAAGTTATAGACGCTTTGCTTTATTTGTCCGATAACCCCAAAGCTACAGGCGAAGATTTGATGCAGTTTGTAAAAGGCCCAGATTTTCCAACTGGCGGGGCAATTTATGGCAAAAAAGATATTATACAAGCTTATGCTTCGGGGCGCGGGCCGATGGTGGTGCGGGGTGTGGCCGATGTTATAGAAGGCAAACCCTCCTCCGCCAAGGCTACGAAGGGCGAGGGTGCAAAAGGTTTTCAAATAATTATTAAAGAAATTCCTTACCAAGTTAATAAGGCCACTATGTTGGAACATTTGGCCGATTTGGTAAAAGAAAAAAAGATTGAAGGCATAAAAGATATTCGCGATGAATCCGATAAAGACGGTATTAGGATAATGATTGAGTTAAGGGGCGACGCTTATCCTCAAAAAGTTTTAAATAAGCTTTATAAATTAACCGATCTTCAAAAAACTTTTCACTTAAATATGCTGGCGTTGGTTGACGGTATTCAACCACAGGTTTTATCGCTAAAATCTGTTTTAGAGCATTATTTGGCCCACAGAAAAGTTATTGTGGAACGCCGAACCAGATTTGATCTTAAAAAAGCCGAGGAAAGAAAACATATTTTAGAAGGCCTGTCTAAAGCGCTGGATCATATAGATGAAGTTGTTAATACCATCAGAAAATCAGAAACTCGCGAAGAGGCTCACGTTAATTTAATTAAAAAGTTTAAGCTGTCCGAAGTTCAGTCCACCGCTATTTTGGAAATGCGTTTGCAAACTTTGGCGGGTTTAGAAAGAAAGAAAATAGAAGACGAACTCGTCGAGAAAAAGAAACTGATTGCTTATTTAAATAGCATTTTAGACGATGTTAAAAAACTTTTGGGCGTTATTAAAGAAGAATTTAAAGAAGTCAGGACGCGCTATCCTAGTGAACGCCGCACTAAAATTTATGCCAACCCTATTGGCGAATTTAGCGAAGAAGATTTAATTCCAAACGAAGAAGTTATTATTACGCTAAGCCGAGATGGCTTTATTAAGCGCTTGCCCCCGGGTACTTATCGCACGCAAAAACGGGGCGGTTCGGGCAAGATTGGCGCGGCCGTAGCTGAAGAAGATTTTATACAGAATTTGGTTGTAGCCAATACCCACGACAGCATTTTATTCTTTACCTCTACCGGCAAAGTATTTCTGGCTAAAGTTCACGAGATCCCAGTAGCCACTAGAACTTCTAAGGGCAGGGCTTTGGTTAACTTTTTAGAAATTGCTCAAGAAGAAGTCATTACGGCGATTGTGCCGGTGAAATTCGACATCAAGAAATCAAAAATCTCGTCAAACGAGGCTGGCAGGTTTTTAGTTATGATAACCCGCAGTGGTATAATTAAGAAAACAGAGGTTGCAGATTTTGCTAACGTCAGGCGGTCTGGTTTAATTGCCATCAAGCTCCGTAAAGATGACGAGCTGGATTGGGTTAAGTTAACTTCGGGTAAGGACGAAATTATTTTAGTTACCCAAAAGGGGCAGGCTATAAAGTTTTCCGAAAATGATGTTCGCGATATGGGCCGAAACGCCAGCGGTGTTAATGCGATGAGGCTAAAAAATGGCGATTTAATTGCGGGAGCCGATGTAATTAGTTCGCAAAATAAAGATGCGCAAATGCTGGTGGTGCTAGCTAAGGGTTATGCCAAAAGAACGCCCGTTAAGCTGTATAAACGTCAAAAGCGAGCTGGTTCGGGCATAAAAACGGCTAAAGTTACACCCAAAACAGGCGAAATAGTTTCGGCTAAGATTCTTGATCCGGAACAAGAGGATTTGATAGTAATTTCTAAAAAAGGCCAGCTAATCCGAACTCCCTTAAAAGATATTTCTGTTTTAGGGCGCGCCACGCAAGGCGTCAGAGTGATGAAGCTAAAAGATGGCGATCAGATAGGCTCAACGACAACATTATAAAATAGCTTTCTAGCTTCTCAGCTTTTTAGGAAATTCCCTAGAAAGCTAAAAGCTAAAAGCTAAAAGCTAGATGATTCCCCAAGGCGGATTTTTAAATCCAGACACTATAATTTCTAGTTTAAATATTAAAACGGGCTACAATGTGGCCGATTTTGGTTCTGGTTCGGGTTATTTTGCTTTGCTTATTGCGGCGATCGTGGGCGATACCGGTTCGGTTACGGCTATAGATGTTTTGCAGGGCAAGTTAGATACGCTAAAGTCTGCGGCGCAATCACGCGGACTTTTTAATATAAATTATGTCAGGGGCGATTTAGAGGTTTGGGGCAGTTCTAAACTTAACGACTCCAGCCAGGATGTGGCACTGCTTACAAATATTTTGTTTCAATCCCAAAAAAAGTTAGAAATAATAAAAGAAGCTCACCGGGTTTTAAAAATTGGCGGGGAATTGGTTGTTATAGATTGGGAACCAACCTCTCTTTTTGGCACAAAAGAAGCCGGTTACAAATTTTCTAAGGCAGAATGTCAGCAAATAGTAGCAGGGCTTGGTTTTAATTTAGATAAAGAAATTATTACAACGAACGATCATTGGGGACTCTTATTTAAAAAGAATTTCTAATATCTAATACCTAATTTCTAATCAATGTCTAATACCAAAATCCCAATGTCCAAAAGTATTTAGTCATTAGTCATTTAAAGTTTTATTAGTAATTAGAAATTGGTAATTAGTAATTTCCAAGATGCGTTACAAAATAATTATATTTTCAATAATCGGTATTCTAGTGCTTTTGGCAGTTTCAGCTTTTTTGTTTGGTAAAAAGCCGGGGGCAGGCGATAAAGTTTCTTTAGAATTTTGGGGCACCGATCCGGCCAGTTACTGGACGCCTATAATTTCTGCTTATCAAACCGCCAATCCCAACGTTACTATTAAATATGTTCAAAAAAATGTTTCTTCATACGAAAAAGATTTTGTAAATTCTCTAGCTTCGGGCACGGGCCCAGATATTGTAGCCATAAACAATACTTGGCTAAACAAGCACTTAAATAAATTATCGCCTATGCCCGGCAGTTTGATGACCGCGCAAATTTTTAAAGATACTTTTGCCGATGTGGCTTTTAGCGATTTAGTTAGAGCTAACAGAGTTTATGCTGTACCTTTTTATATAGATACTATCGGCCTTTATTACAATAAAGCGCTTTTTAATAATGCTGGCCTAATAAATCCGCCCAAAACTTGGGACGAATTTAACGAGGCTGTAAAACAGCTAACCCAAAAAGATAGTTCGGGCGATTTTGTTAGATCGGGCGCGGCTTTAGGCACGGTGGCTAATGTTAATTATGCCAGCGATATTCTTTCTCTTTTAATGCTCCAAACCGGCGCGCCTATGCTAAGTAAAGACGGCCAGCGCGCAACTTTTGACGCTTCTATCTCCTCGCAAGGCAAGGCTTTTAACCCAGGCGAATCGGCTTTAAATTTTTATACCAGTTTTGCCGTAAGTTCTAAACCCGTTTATACTTGGAACGCTAGAATGCCCCAAGCTTTAGAAGCTTTTAAGACGGGAAAAACCGCAATGTATTTAGGCTATGCCAAGGATTTAAAACAAGTTGCTTTCGCAGTTAATAATTTAGGCGTAGCGCCTGCGCCCCAGATTAAAGATTCGCAAAAAGATAGTTCTTATTTAGATATTAATTTTGCTTCTTATCAAGCCGGCGCGGTCACGGGCGCCAGTGCTAAAAAAGATGCCGCTTGGAAGTTTTTATTTTTTGTTTCAACCAAAAACGCCGAGGGCAGTTATATTGCTGTTTCGCATTTGCCGCCGGCTAGGCGCGATTTAATTTCTTATACCGCCTCGGACGCGGCTTTAAATGTTTTTGCCAAACAAATTTTAACGGCCGCCAGTTGGGCGCAACCGGATGACGCCGAGGTTAAGAAAATATTTGAACGGATGATAAATTCTGTGGCCCTAAGCCAGTCCTCGGCTAAAGAAGCCTTAAAGGAGGGAGTAGCGGAAGTAACAAATTTACTTAGATAATTCCTAATTTCCCCTACTCCGCTCCTCCTTCGCACGAGGCTTCGGAAGGACACAGTAAAGCTTCGCAGGGCGAGCAATTACCAATTTCTAATCAATGTCTAATGCTTAAACGCCTAATGTCAGAAAGTTTTTTAGTTATTTGTTCATTAGTCATTGGGATTTGATTAGTAATTAGATATTAGAAATTGGAAATTTAAAAATATATTTTATATTACTTAGATGAAAATTATTAAAGTTGCTATTTTTTTAGCGGTAATTGTTACAATCTCACTGTCTGCTTATGCTCAAGGGCTTGTGCCCTGTACCGGCATAGACTGTTCCCTCTGCAGTCTTTTTGATTTGGTGCAAAATGTTTTTAATCTTGTGGTGTGGACGCTGGTGCCGATATTGGCCACCGGTATGATTATTTGGAGCGGTTTTACAATTTTAACCGCAGGCGACAAGCCCGACCAAGTTAAAAAAGGCAGAAAAATGATAACCGCCACTTTAATTGGCATAGCTATTGTTTATTCTTCTTATATATTAGCTTCTTTTGTGGTTAGATTTTTTGCCGGCGAAAATAGCGTGGCTGGATATAGTTTTAAAAATGGCCAGTTTGATATTCAGTGCACAGGAGGAACAATCAATGATGTTACAGGCAAATATCTGCAAAACGGAAGTTTTTCGTTTGAAATAAAGGAAGAAATTTTATTAGCCGAAGAAGAACCAGCTCCGGAAATTGTGTCTGGACAGGAGGAGGTTATCGATTTAGGCGATACTAATGAAGGTATTGCTGTGGAAATAAAAACAAATCCAGGTGTAGATTTGGATAATATAGGCAGAAACGTTCTTAGCAATCTAAGAGGAGCAGTAGTAGATGCTAAATTAAATCTAGTAGATTTAAAAGTTGCGTCTGGTTTTAGAAGTTTAGATAGGCAAGAAGAGCTTGTTAAAGAAAATTGCAAAGATCCCGAAGCTGTTAAATGTGATCCAATACCAGGACATGCTATAACCTGCATTCCTAAAGACACTGATGGCAATGGAAGCGTGGATGGTCAAAACTGCCGCCATACTACAGGTAGGGCTTTAGATGTTTGGGGTTATAATGAGAGTGGATCTAAATGCTGTCAAGATAGAGTTATACAAGTAATGAAAGTTAACGGTTTTTGCGTTTACAACAAAGAACCTTGGCATTTTGAACTTAAATCTAATTTAGAAAAAGATAAAAATAGGCTAAGTGTTTTTACTTGTAATTAATTTAACATATAAAAATATGAAAAAAATTCTTTATTTGCTAGCTTTATTTATTTTTCCTTTAATTTCCCTAGCTCAAGCGCCTGCGCCTGCTTGCGATGGTGTTATATGTAATCCCCTAGGAAATAATGCTGATATAACAGTTTTGGTTGATAGAATTGTAAACTTTCTTCTATATTTGGCGGGTCCCATAGCAGTTATAATGACAGTCTACGCTGGGTTTTTATTTATAACGGGCGGTGATAAGCCGGAACAAGTTAAAAAAGCTAGGCAAATGCTGTTATGGATTGTTATCGGTGTAATAGTGCTTATACTTTCAAAATCGGCGGTTGTGTTTGTGGAAAGCTTTTTGAAGTAGAGTATTCAGGAAGGACCGCCCTTTTTGGAAGGGCTGTCATTCCTAACGCAGTAATATCCACAGGCTTGTTGTTTTGTATTATGTCTATGTGATAGAATGATGCTATAAAGTCGTTTCTTGTTATTTAATTAAATAAAAAATTCTCTAAAATTTAAAAATGTTTAAAAGTATAAATTTGAATAAGTTGATTTCTGTAGGTTTACTCTCGGTTTTCTTATTCGCCTTTAGTTATGCGGTTGTTGGAGCACAGGATGGAGATATACAGCCAGAGATAGTGGGTGTAGAAAGCTTTACTAAAGAGCGTCTGACAGATACCATAACAATCGTGGTTAATTATATTATAGGAATTGTGGCCATAATAGCTGTGGTTATGATTGTTTGGGCGGGCTATTTATATATCACAGCTGGTATGGACGAGAAGAATGTTGAAAAGGCCAAAAAGATGCTTCTTTATGGTGTGATTGGTATAGTTGTGGTTATACTTTCTTATTCTATAGTTAGTTTTGCAAGGAGTTTCTTAGGGTAGTACTATTAGGTATTAGTTTTTTCCAAAGCAGATATTTAAAAACACTCCGATATATGTCGGAGTGTTTTGGTTTTCGCACATAAATTTATATGCGGGATAAATTTCGGAGGCACAGGTTATTTGTTTGCAGGAACAAATGTTATCCAGTCAAGTTGGCTACGGACTTGGAATGTATTGAAATCAAGATTGAATCTTTCGCCAGATTTTATTTTTACAGCCGTATTTGAACCAGCTGGCAGAAGTTCTGCCGAACCCACGAACCTTGGTTTATAGACTCCAGATAAAGTAATTACACTAGAAAATTCTCCTGGTTTATTATAAACCGTTATCTCTTCGCTTGATCCGTATGTTTTGCCTTGGTAGATGGAGTAAGTTACTTGCTGATTGCATCCGCTTAGGAGATAGTCAATCGGCTTATCAGTCCTAAAAAGAAGAGTGGTATAAATTATATATATACCAAGCGCAATCGCGTATACATTTATTGGAACAACAGTACCGGCAATATAAATTAGCAACAAAAGCGCAATGAATGCTACGGCTAAACCCATAAGAAGATCTGTGTTGTTTTCTATTGGGTTATTCATAGCATAAAGAGATGCAGAAAGACCCGCCAGAACAAACATTGCAGATCTTTTCATATAGTCTTCGCTGGCTTTGGCGGGGTTTAGTGTTTCTTGTGCCATCATGCTAAGGCATGTGGATATAGGTAGCCATAAAATTCTCATAGCTACTGCGAACACAAAAGAAACTAGGGCTGCCAAAAAAGCAAAAAACTTTATTCCGGTTAGAGCTTTCAAATAAATCAGGAAAAAAGTAGATCCAGCCCATAGAGCTAAAATCAAAAGAAGAGTTTTTGTATATGAAAGGCCTATGCTTTTTATCTTAGCTAAAGCCTCATCTTTTTTAAGGCCAAGTATATCCCATAAAATTTCTATAGTTTCTGCGAATGACGCCGTTTTTGTGGCCATGATTTATCTCCTTTTTTGCAAATCTTGGCGGATTTTTCTAAGTTTTTTGTTTATTACTTGTAACACAGCCGAATCCTCGGATTCTTCTTCTGGGCGTGCCTGGTCCATTATTTCTTTAACTAGCCTTAATTCTTCTTTTATTTTCTCGGCTTCTTTTTTGGGATCTTCCGCTTTTTGCAATCTTTCGGCTATGGCGGCAAGCATTATAGTTTCGGGGTCAGTTTCTGGGAGAGATTTTTTGCTGTTGGCTAAAAAAGCCGATACAAATCCCCAAACGTCTAGGGCTTTTTCCGAAACTACCGCAGGTACTGCGGGGAGTTGTTCCGTGCGCGCTTCTAAAAAACCGCGAACAGCGCCCATAAAAGATTCCATAAATCTTGAACGCAACAAACTGTTAGCAGGAATTATTTTGGCAATTTCGCGGGCTAAACTTATCAACACAGGGTCCAGCAATCCAGCCGTGCCAGCTAAAGCGGGCTTATCCATTTATGCCTCCTAATTTTTAAAGAGCAGTATTTCCCGAAGGAATGACCTTCTGGTTTTAAAGGTTATTCCTTCGGAACAGAAAAACAAAGAACTGTTTAATTTATTATATGATATTTTGGTTTGCCAGCAATAGCCTTGACTGGTTTTACATAGCTTGTTAGAATCAGTTTATAAAGGGCTTCGGCCTCGCCCCCGCGCAAGCGGAGGTAAACTATTTTTAGCCGAAAAGTATCTCTTTGAGAGAGTTATTTAACTTTATAAATAGTTCCTCATCAAGTGTAGTTATTTTCCTTATTAGCCTTTTAGTATCGATGATTCTAACTTGAGAAAGCACTGCTGATGCTTCTCTTTCTTCAATTTTTCCAACAGGAAAATAATATTTCCCTTTTTTATTTTTACCAATAAGAGCTACACCAAAAAATATATATTCGTTAAATCCGCGAATAACTACAACTGGCCGATCGAAATTTTCACCCGTGCCATCCTGCTCAAAACCAACATTAACACCAAGGGAACACCACCAGACCTCTCTCGGATGACAGTATAAGGAAGCTCCGTGATAGTGGACTGATTTTTTCTTAATGTTCCATTTGTCAAAATCTTTTTCCATTAACTATTATTATACATTTGTGTTTAGAAAAATAAAAAGCCCCGAGACGCGTTGCGTCTCGGGGGATGAGTGTACAAAATAAAGAACTTAGAAGTTGTCATAAACTGTCACCGTGCCGGTGCCAGGCGCACCGCGCATTATGAACGACTTAACTACGCCCGGTTGCCGAAACTCCATACTATTGGGATAGCTAATGACGGGACCTATTTTTTGAATATAGGTGATAAAACCAGAACTAAGGGTGCCGTCATTACGATTTATAATCCTATCCTCGGTGGGTAGAAGCATTATTTCATACCAGCCCGGCATTTCCCAGATGACATTGTAATCCCTGCTCCACTGGATTGGTCGAGACCAATGAACCTCGTCCATGTTTATTGTAACTTTCTGGGCGAGACCCTGCACTTTTAGCACAGGATTATTATAGCGCCCACGTTGACTCGGCGGAGGGTTTAAAGATTCCTTACGTTTTTCAACATTTCGAACACTAGCCACCAACCTGTTATGAGCGGCTACTTCGGCAGCATACCCACCGCCGTAATACCAACCCGAAAAATGGGTAGCGGCGATCACAGCTATGCCAATGGTGATTCCGATAAAGGCCCATCGGGCTTTTTTGGTTGCTATACTTACGATTATAAAGCCGACCACTACAGCAACTGTGATCCAGAACAACGCCTGGCCTTCTAGGTTCGGCATGTTTATACTGGGCACATTTGGCGAACCAACAGTACCTTCGGCATAGACGATACTGTCTAGCAAGAATACTCCTCCAAAAATTGCCAGCGATAAGCCTATGCCTTTGGGGAGTTTTTTCCACTCTCTTGCGAAGCATGGGGAGGCTATGAGAACGGCTATGCCGATAAAGCAGATGATCCACATAACCATCCGCAAGGACGATTTTTGTAGGTCACTTATAAAACCTGTAAAGCTTACTTGGTCACCGGTAGTCTTTAATCTTATCTGTTCTAGGTATTTTTTGTGCTGGTTGATTTCCTCGGTTAGCACCAATAATTCTCTTTGGATAATTTCGGTATTTGATCCAGTGGCTTGCGAGTATTGATCAACCAGATTTTTTGCTTTTCTGCCCAAAGTCTTGCCAATCTCGTCGTCTAGTTCGTTGGCAGCGCTCAAAATTCCTTCCACACCATAAAGCATAGGCGGGCGGATTCTTTGGCCTGTACTAACATCGGCTTCTTGTTTGCGCATTTCTATGGCTTCGCTTGTTAGCGGAGCTTCACCGAGAATTGCGTTATATAAACCGGGAACAACCACAGCTATTCCGAACATCCACAAAAAAATCTTGCTGAATGTTCCTAGTTGAGCTGATGCCACGTTCTGTAAAACCACAACTGCGAGAACAATGGCAATAATACCTAAACCAATACTCCAGCTACCAATCCAGCCCGCGAACTTGAAGAACGCTATTATGGCTAGACCGCAAACAATCATCCAAGGTTTCGTCGTCATCGTATCATCATCCTTTCTCCAAGGAGTTCGGCTATAAGAGCTGTAACGAACTCTCTAGTAAAAATATAGGCTTGTTTGAGTATCTGGTTATGTCTGGGAGTTACTGCGGTAGTTATTGTTCCAGTAATTGCTGGAAGTGGATCATCCGGTAAATTCACCCATGCTTCTTTTTTAGCGCGGGCAACTGTCCATGCTCGGCCCCATTCTTCACATAAGGCGATAGGTATATATATAATCGCCCCTATCAGCAGGAGCAACCAGATTTGTTCCGAGGTGTGGAGCCAGTTTGCTTTGAGCTCTGTCCAAGGAAACTGTGACCCCAGATCAGCGATTTCATTATCGGTTTTGGCATCGCCAATATCATAAAAATTCATATGGCGTTGCCGTATATCCGAAAGGTGAGAAAACTTTGATGCGGTAGTGGAAAGGATTGTATGGTTGATGATCCAATGAATCACAACCAACAGCCACAACATTACCAGTCGGAAGTTGTTGCTCCGACGCAGAAGGTAAACGAATCTAAACATTTTATCTCTCCTTTTCTTTTTTTGAGTCTTCAGCTGCCATGTTCCACGCGGCTTTGGTTTTCTGCCACCATGTTTTTACTTCTTCTGGAACAGGCGGGACTTTAATTTTTTCTTTTGGTCCCGCCAGGCGCAGAGTTTTTGGCTCTATGCCCGGTGCTTGCACAACTACCTCGCAAGATTTTCCTGTTACCAAGATTGTATGCGAGGCCACGCCTTTAGTCAGAGTTTCAGGTTTCGATTCACCATTGTAAAGAAAAATTACTTCAACTCCTTCAACGGGTTGGTTGTCTTGAGTTGAGGCCATAACAGACACAACCCACTGACCATTCTTATTGCCCGTAGCATTAACCGCCAGCTTATCTATTTTCTTTGGTGCTGAAGGTTTCGTTGCTGTGGCAATATCCAGAAACTTTCTTGCTGGATTTGATCCTGTAAACCAAGCCTCAATGAGAACCCTGCTTGTGGCAGGATCAAGCGGAATATCAAAATCGTCGTTGGCAGTACCATCATCACCACTTTGCAATGGTGAGTTTGGCGTCTGCACTCCGCCGACTTTGAAACTTATATCCGCTCCAGACCATGGCTGGCCACCCTTCTTCGCGGTGGCCGCGATACGTCCTTTTAACCTGTCTCCAGAACGCCCAACTTGTTCAAGCCGAACGTCTGTTACGGTTACGGGTTGAGAAGGCGTAGATTTAAACTCTTCTCGTCTGGGTCTTCGCTCGCCTGCCATATAGGCCTCCTTAGGTAAGGTTTATTTGTTATTCAATTTTCAAATAACTTGCCATTTTCTGTAATTCCGATATGATATATCAAAACAGTATAAAAGTCAAGTGCGAATAGATTCGGATTCTGATAACATAAATGCACATGTCGGGATGGCGAAATTGGCAGACGCACTAGCCTTAGGAGCTAGCGGGGCAACCCATGGGAGTTCGAGTCTCCCTCCCGACACATTTTAAAGTTTGTGTTATTCGTAAATAGTGTTATGGTGTGTGAGCAACGTCGAATGTTTCAAATTAAAAATTTAAAAATAATCATACGATGACAGGTACAATCAAAAGCGTTCTAAAAGGAAAAGGCTATGGATTTATTTCTCGCGAAGGTCAAGAAAAAGATACCTTTTTTCACTTTTCAGAACTTGTGGGTGTTACACCCGATGAACTAAATTCTGGAGATACAGTTTCTTTCGAAATTGTTGAAAAAGAAGGCAGAACATCTGCTACGAAAGTAACACGTGAATAAGTAGTCAAAACAAAAACCCCCTCGACATTCTGTCGGGGGAATTTTGTTTAAAGCGAGTAATCTTCTATAACTTCAATTTGCAATTTTTTTCGGCCGAAGGTTTTGGCTTCTTGTTTGGTAGGAAACCAAACGTCTACTTTATCGGCGTGGCGTCTAGCCATGCGGTCTTCAACCACGAATATTTTATTGCCAAAAATATCGGGTATCCTTATTTTTGTACCCATTGGTAAAAAGTTGGCGGCCACTATACCGTCTCTTACTTTTTTACCGGAAGCGGTTATAAACGGGGTGCTGTCTGTTTCATCTACGCTAGATGAATAAGCGGTTACATAGGTTTCGTAAACTTTAAGTACACCTATCAGAGGTTGCTTAGAAGTAATCAAAGCGATTCCGTTTATGGTGGCAAGGCCATTAATATCTTTTTCGTTGTCGGCTAAAACTACCGGAGCTAGTTTTGTTTTAAACCAAGAGCTTATGCTATCGGCGCTTATATCAATTAAGCCGGCCTGCGCATAAGCGGGTATAGCAGACATTATTATGATGGCTATAATCAGCCTTATAATAAACGCTTTTTGTATAATATTTTTCATAGTAGTTTAGAGAATCATCCTACGTTATTTGTAGGGAATACCCTCCTTCGCTCCTCGATAAAGCTCGGAGCTTCGGAAGGGTGTTTGGTTTATACCTACGCTAAAGCGTAGATAAACAAACAAAAAACCGCGTCAGAAACGCGATATGGTGCAATACTAGCATATTATTATTAACTTGTCAATGGTTAGTACAATATGCTATATTTACGCTAGGAAGGTAGCAGTAAAGAAGTAATTAGTAAATAGCCACTAGATATTAGATAAATAAGAGGCCCTTGTAGTGAAATGGATATCACGCGACGCTTCGGACGTCGTATTCCGGGTTCAAGTCCTGGCGGGGGCACACAAATAAATTAAATATCAAATATCAAATATCAAATATCAAAAATATTATGGAGAATAGAAAAAGAATTTTAACTGGAGATCGTCCCACTGGTCGTCTGCATTTAGGACACTATGTAGGCACACTAAAAAATCGTATTGCATTACAAAATGAATACGAAACTTTTATAATTCTCGCCGATTTGCACACGCTCACTACTAAACCCGAAAAAGAAAATATCCAAAAACTGAACGAAAATATTCGCCAACTTATGTTGGATTATTTAGCGGTGGGCTTGGATCCCAAAAAGGTTGTTTTTTACCGGCAATCTCAAGTGCCCGAAGTAGCTTATCTATATCTTTTGTTTTCTATGTTGGTTAGCAAGCCCCGCTTGGAAAGAGTGCCCACTTTAAAAGATATAATGCGCGATCTTAAAATAGCCAATGCTTCGTTGGGTTTGTTATCGTATCCCGTTTTGCAATCTGCCGATATTCTAATGGTGCGGGCTAATTTGGTGCCCGTGGGTAAAGATCAAGAATCGCATATAGAAATTACGCGCGAAATTGCAAATAAATTTAATAAAATGTATGGCGAAGTTTTTCCAGAACCAGAAGCTTTAATTGGAAATGAGTCGATTACGCTGGTCGGCACCGATGGCAAAGCCAAGATGTCTAAATCGCTTAATAATTGTATTTATCTTTCGGACAGCGCCGAAGAAGTGAAAAAGAAAGTTATGAGTATGTATACTGATCCCAATCGCGTTCACGGCGATGAACATGGGCAAGTAGAAGGCAATCCTGTTTTTATTTATCATGATATTTTTAATACAAATAAAGAAGAAGTTGTCGACCTAAAGTCGCGCTATCAAAAAGGCACTGTTAAAGATGTGGAAGTTAAAGAAAAGCTGGTGGTAGCTATAAATAACTTTTTAGAGCCTATTCGCGCTCGCCGAGCTGAATTTGAAAACAATCCAGAGCTTATAAATCAAATACTAGAAGAAGGCACGGCCAAAACCCGCACCGAAGCCCAAGAAACACTCAAGTTAGTCAAAGAAGCGATGGGATTACAAAACTAACTAGATAATGTAATAATTAGTTTATGGATATAGTAAGTTTTCTTTGGGCGGTAATCGGTAGCATTGTTTCCGGTATCATCCTTTTTTATGGATGGTCTCTTACTGTTGGCCGAAAACTTCAGATTATAGATGATCTAAAAGAAGGGTTTAGCGAGCTTCGAAAAGAAATTAAAGATTTAATTAATAGGGTTTCTAAAATTGAAGGTAGTTTTTTTGGTATAGCTCGTCCTGGGTCTCCAATAAAATTAACTCCACTTGGTATGGAAGCTTTGAATGATAGTGGAATTCTTAGTCTCATTTCTCCAAAAAAGGAAGTATTAATGAGTAAAATTAAATCACAAAATCCATCGACTGCCTATGATGTTCAAGAAATCACTAAAAATATTTTTAATACCGAAGGTTTAAATCTTTCCCAAGAAGATGAAAATAAATTGAAAGACTATGCTTTTAAAAAGGGTCTGACTTTGAAAGATGTTTTTTACGCTGGCGCTATATATTTTAGAGATATAGCCCTTGAAGAGCTTAAATTTAAAGTAGAAGATCTAGATAAATAAAAAATATTATGACAACGTTTGAAATTATATTTTTTAGTTAATCATTTTCTGTTTTTTTACTCCCGCCGTCTTCTGGCGTGAAATGTTTTATGAATCTCTTTTAAGCCCGTATCCGTAACATGGGTGTAGATTTGGGTGGTGGTTATGTTGGCATGGCCCAGCATAGCTTGAACCGAACGTATATCTGCGCCGTTGCGCAATAAATCGGTAGCAAAACTATGACGTAAGGTGTGGGGGTGAATATTTTTTACAATACCGGCTTTGGTAGCATAATGTTTTACAATTCTTTGGATACTTCTAGGTGTTAGCCGCAGTTCCGAGTTTTTATTTTTGCTTGCCCTTCGAAGCTTTACTGTGTCCTTCCGAAGCCTTGTGCGAAGGAGGAGCGAAGTAGGGGTTTTTGAATTTTGGTTTCGCGCAAATAAAGCTTCATCTAGGTCATCTCTTTTAGAAATATAGTTTTCTAAAGCGCGCCTCGCGGGTTCAGAAAGAAAAACTACACGTATTTTGTCGCCTTTGCCCCGAACGGCAAATTCCCCGCGCTTTAAATTAACCGATTCTTTATTTAGCGAACAAAGTTCGGAAACACGTAAGCCCGTAGAAAACAAAAGTTCTAGTAAAGCTTTATCGCGTAAATTTTTAACAGAATTACCATTGGCCGAATCTAATAAGCGTTCTACTTCTTCGTTTTCTAAAAAGTCTATATGCCTATCGCCGATTTTCCCCAGCTCTATTTTATCGGCGGTTAAGGTTTTTACATCGCGTTTAGCTAGGTATTTTAAAAAATTGCGCAAAGCAATTAAATGATAAGCTTGGGTTATCTTTTTTAAGGGCGGAGTAATGCGGTTTAAATGTAATCTGTAATTTCTAACTACATCATTAGAAATTCCCGCAGGTGAATCTATTTTAGTGTAATCAAAAAATCTTCTTAAATAGCGATTATAATTTTCTACCGTTTTTATTGAACGGTTTTTTTCTATTTCTAGATAATTTAAATAGTCGGCGAATAGTTTATGCATAAATATGCAAATCAACGAATGCACACGAATTATACTAATGATTTAACAAATTGGTTTTCTATTCGCATTATTCGTTAAGCTTATTTGTAGCATTCGCATAAATTCGTATATTAGTATATTTTCATTATACCAAACATTGTGCGACACTTTTTGCAGTGTTAGAATTTTGGTAGTACTTTTTAATAATTTAACCATAAAGGAGGCATACATGGGATATGTTACGGAACTTGATTTTGCGCGAGTACGGCACAAGCCGACTGGAAAGGAGGGATTGGTCATACCGGAATTGTGCGGTTGGAGATGTGTTTCGCGGAGTCGGGTTCAAGTGGTGGTTGATAATGGTCAAAGCACTGTGGTTCAATGGCTTTTAATCGAAGAACTGGAGGTGTTAGAGATAATTGACCCGGAAAACGTAGACAAAAGTTTATTTTCTATAGTTCCTTCCCAAAACGGGAGACTCAAAAAAGGCTGACTTAAAAAGAAGTCCAAATGAGGGTCAGGCGGATTAACGCTTGACCCGTTTTTTTATTCGTGTATAATAGAATACATTGTTAGAGTACTGTTAAGGACCGCTGAGGCGGTCCTTATTTATTAAATAAAATTTGCATGATAGACTTAAAACAATTTATCTCGGCCATAGATCAAATAGCCGAAGAAAAAGGCATTTCTAAGGACAAGGTTATGGAAACCATAGAAATGGCTATGGCGGCCGCCTATAAAAAAGATTATGGCGAGAAAGGTCAGAATATAAGGGTAAAGTTGGATCCAAAAACTGGAACTGCTAAATTTTTCCAAGTTCTTTTGGCTGTGGACGAAAGTATGATTTTTTCGGAAGAAGAAATTGCCAAAATGGAAGCGGAAAGGGCTGAAAGAGAAGCCAAATTAAAAGGAGAGTCAGTCGAGAAATCAGATCGGCCTTCAGAAGGTGAATCCTCCTTCGCCAAGGCTACGGAGGACGAGGAAGAAGAAACAAAGGATAAAAAATTTCGCTTTAATCCCAAACGCCATATCTTAATTGCTGAAGCCAAAAAAATTAAATCTGCTATAGAACTGGGCGGAGAGCTTTTAATTCCCTTAGATACCAAAGAAGATTATGGCCGTATTGCGGCTCAAACAGCCAAGCAAGTTATTATTCAGCGTATTCGCGAAGCTGAAAGAGAAGTTATTTACGAAACTTTCAAAGAAAAAGAAGGCGATATTCTTTCGGCTACTGTTCAAAGAATGGAGCGAGGCGCTGTATATTTGGATATTGGCAAAACCACAGGTGCTTTGTTTCCAGAAGAACAAATTCCACAAGAAAGATACCGTATAGGCCAACGCTTAAGAGTTTATGTGGTTAGGGTAGACAAGGATCACCGCGGGCCAGCTATTATACTTTCGCGCAAACATCCCAAAATAATTGCTAAACTTTTTGAACTAGAAGTTCCTGAAATCGCTTCGGGCGTGGTAGAAATAAAAGCTATTGCCCGTGAAGCTGGTTCGCGCAGTAAGGTGGCTGTTTATTCTAGCGATCCCGGAATTGACCCGGTGGGTTCCTGTGTTGGTCAAAGAGGTATTAGGGTTAGCGCTGTAATAAATGAGTTGGGTGGCGAAAATATAGACATTGTAGCTTGGTCTGACGACGAATCTAAATTAATAGCTAACGCGCTTTCGCCAGCCAAAGTTTTAAATGTTGATTTAAATGAGGTGCATCATATAGCTACGGTAGATGTGAGTGAGGATCAACTTTCTTTGGCTATTGGCAAAAGAGGTCAAAATGTTAGATTAGCGGCCGAACTTACGGGTTGGAAAATAGATGTTAAGGGCACCGCACCGATTGTTACAGAAAAACCGAAGGCGGAACTGGAAAGCGAAGAAGCCTCGGTTAATTCGGAGGAGACAAGTTCTACAGATGAAAATAAAACATAAAAAATCAAAATGCAAAATTACAAATAAAAATTAAAAATTTTAGATTTTTATATGTGTTTTTAATATTTGATATTTAATTTTAATAAAATATGTCCACATCCCAAATATTTATTATCGTGTCGGGTTTAGTAGGAATTATCTACGGCGTTTTACTTATTGTTTCGGTTTTAAAAAAGCCAGAAGGTCCGGCAGAACAAAAAGATATTTCTCAAGCCATACGCGAAGGCGCCAACGCTTATTTAAAGCGCCAGTATAAAACAATATCTATAATCGCTGTGTTGTTGGCGATTGGAATATATTTTGCCTTAAGTTTAACAACAGCAATCGGTTTCTTGATTGGAGGTTTTCTTTCGGCTTTAGCAGGCTATATTGGTATGAGTGTAGCGGTGAGGTCTAATGTTCGCGTGGCTGAAGCCGCCAAAACTGGTTTAAAACAGGCTTTTTCTTTAGCCTTTAATGGTGGCGCTGTTACAGGATTTTTTGTGTGCGCTTTGGCTTTGCTGGCTGTGGCCGGATTTTATTTTATTACTAATAATTTAAGCGCTCTTATCGGCTTAGGTTTTGGCGGAAGTTTAATTTCCATCTTTGCCCGTTTGGGTGGTGGTATTTTTACTAAAGGCGCTGATGTGGGCGCGGATTTAGTAGGAAAAATTGAAGCTGGTATTCCGGAAGATGATCCTAGAAACCCAGCAGTTATTGCCGACAATGTTGGAGATAACGTGGGGGATTGCGCTGGTATGGCCGCCGATCTTTTTGAAACTTATGTAGCCACTATGATAGGCACAATGTTGCTGGGCGCTTTTGTGGCGCCCTCTTTTATAATTTTACCTTTGGTTATTGGTGCTACGGCAATTTTAGGCAGTATTGTAGGTTCTTGGTTTGTAAAATTATCCGGCGAAGCTATTATGCGCGCTTTGTATAAAGGCTTGTTAGCTTCGGCCATTATAACTTTGGCGGCTCTTTGGTTTGCTATTCCAAAAGTTATAAATACAGAAAATAATATTAATTTATTTTGGTCGGCTGTGGTTGGTGTGGTGGTTACGTTCTTAATGGTGTTAGTTACCGATTACTATACTTCTAAAAAATATAGGCCGGTAAAATCAATTGCCCATTCTTCTCAATCTGGGCATGGTACAAATATAATTACGGGGCTCGCTGTTTCTTTGGAAAGCACGGCCTTACCCGTTATTATTATTTCAGCTGGAGTGTTAGCTTCTTTCTATTTATTTGGAATTTATGGGGTAGCTATTGCGGCTTCTAGCATGCTTTCAATGGCTGCAATAATTGTAGCTATAGATTCTTTTGGTCCTATTACAGACAATGCCGGCGGTATTGCCGAAATGGCGGGTTTAGATGAAAAAGTTAGAAAACATACCGACGCTTTAGATGCTGTAGGCAATACAACCAAAGCTGTAACTAAGGGTTATGCCATTGCTTCGGCGGGTCTGGCGGCCTTAACTTTGTTTGTGGTTTATGTGGCAGAAATAGAAAAATTTGGTTTAAGATTTGGTTTCCAGTTGGTTAACCCAACAGTGCTTATTGGTTTATTGTTAGGTGCAATGTTGCCTTACATATTTGCTTCGTTTTCTATCCGCGCAGTAGGCGAAGCTGCTTCTAAAGTTGTTTTAGAAGTTCGACGTCAATTTAAAGAAATGCCCGGTATTATGGAGCGAACCGTAAAACCAGACTATGCTAAAGCGGTAGATATTGTAACTATTGCGGCTCAAAAAGGAATGATAATTCCGGCATTAATTCCGATAGTTGTTCCGATTTTAGTGGGCTGGTTTTTGGGTTTGGAAGCTTTGGGCGGTGTAATTGTCGGTTCGTTGATTTCTGGTTTGTTTATGGCAATTTCCATGACTTCGGGCGGCGCGGCTTGGGATAACGCTAAAAAATATATTGAAGACGGGCATTTTGGCGGTAAAAAATCTTTGGCTCACCAAGCCGCAGTTACTGGTGACACAGTCGGCGATCCTTACAAAGATACGGCGGGTCCTGCTATTAACCCAATGATTAAGATAGTTAATATTGTAGCACTGCTTATTGTTGGATTACTTGTAAAATAATTTCCAATTTCTAATTTCTAATCAAACCTTAATGTCTAATGACAAATAACTAAAAATCTTTTTGACATTAGGCATTTAAGCATTAGAAATTGATTAGATATTAGTAATTAGGCATTTTTCTTATGAGAGTTGAAACTAAAAGTCTCCCAAAATCTCAATTAGAATTGGCAGTTACTCTTGCCGAGAGCGAGTTAGAAAATTATTTTGATGCCGCGGCTAAAGAGCTTTCTCGCCATAACCCCATAAAAGGTTTTAGGCCGGGTTTTGCGCCGCGTGATGTGGTTATTCGCGAATTAGGCCAAGAAAAAATAGAACATATGGCTTACGATCTGGCGGTTCGCGAAAAACTGGCAGAAGTTATTAACGAAAAGAAAATAAATTTTGTGGGCGAGCCCAAAGTCTCGAAAGTTTTGCCTAAAGATGGCGGTATTGAATTTACCGCTGTTTTTTCGGTGGTGCCAGTTATTGACCCGGGTGAATACAAAAAAATAATAGTGGCTTTAGAAGAAGTTAAGGTTGAAGAGAAAGAAATTGCAGAAGTTTTGGAAGATATAAAAAAAACTAGAGCCCAAAATTTAAATGTTGACCGCGCCGCCGCAAAAGGCGATAGAGTAGAAATTGATTTTTTGGTTAAAAAAGAAGGACAGATGGTTGATGGCGGGGAATCAAAACAACATCCCTTGGTTTTGGGCGAAGGACATTTTATAGAGGGCTTTGAAGATAATATAGTAGGTTTAAAGGAAGGAGAAACTAAAAACTTTTCTTTAACGGCGCCGACAAATTATCACAATAAAGATTTAGCGGGCCAAAAAATAGATTTTGAAGTTAAAGTTAATTTGGTTCAAGAGAGAAAATTACCCGAACTTACCGATGAATTTGTAAAATCTTTGGGCAAATTTGCTTCTCTAGATAATTTGAAGACAAATATTGCGGAAGGCATTAAAATGGAAAAAACAGCTAAAGCCGAAGAAAAGCGCAGAGCCAAGATAGTAGAGGAATTGGTTAAAAATATTAATGCGGAATTACCACAAGAACTTGTAGAAATGGAATTTGAAAAAATGACCGCAGAGCTAGCGGATTCGTTGCGTCAAATGAATCTAACTTTAGAAAACTATTTAAATCATATAAGTAAAACACCAGAAGAGCTTAAAAAAGATTGGGAGCCTCAAGCTGAAAAAAGAGTTAAAGCCGCCCTCGTTTTAAAGGAAATTTCTAAAAGGGAAAATGTGGAAGTTGCCGATGCTGAAATAGAGGAGAAGCTAACAAGTATGATGCGCCAAGCCCCGCCTTTGTCACACGGCCAAAACCTTGATTTGACAGCCCTAAGGGGGTATGTTAAAAACATAATACGCAATGAGAAAGTGTTTAGACTACTAGAAGGTGGAATGTAGAAGGTAGATTTTATGGATTTTTCTAAATTTCTACCCTCTATTTTCTAATAATCTATTTAAATTATGAATCTTATACCCACAGTTATAGAAAAAACTTCATACGGCGAAAGGGCCTACGATATATATTCACGCTTGCTTAAAGAAAGGATCGTGTTTTTGGGCGGGTCTATAAATGATGCCGTGGCTAATACCGTAATTGCCCAGCTTTTGTTTTTAGAAAGCCAAGACCCTAAAAAAGAAATTAAACTATATATAAATAGCCCAGGTGGTTCTGTTACGGCAGGCCTCGCCATTTACGACACGATGCAACTTATTAAAAGCGATGTCTCTACTATTTGTGTTGGTATTGCGGCTTCTATGGGCGCAGTTTTATTGGCAGCCGGCAAAAAAGGCAGACGGCTTTCTTTGCCCAACAGCGAAGTTATGATCCACCAAGTTATGGGTGGGGTGGAAGGTCAAGCTATAGAAATTGAAATTTCGGCTCGGCACATAATTAAAGTTAAAGAAAGATTAAATAAAATTTTAGCGCGTCACACTGGCAAAAGCTTAAAGGATATAGAAAAAGATACCGACAGAGATTACTTTATGTCGGCGGAAGAGGCCAAAGCTTACGGCATTGTGGATGAGATAATCAGTGGGAAAAAATAAAAAGTTCTTTCAACCTTAAAAGGGGAGATAAGAAAATGGACGGCGACGAAGATAATGATATGGACGGAGGAATGGAGATTGAGTATTGTCTTTGTAGAAATGGTCTCTACTTTACCGATATGAATACGTGGACTGTTTTTAGGGTGCTAGCTAGAAAAATGACCTATGGCCAAGCAGATTTCTTGAAGAGGTCGGATTTTTCGGATGCTACTATCGAACCAATCAAGAGAGTGTAAGACAAGACAAAAGAACGGCAAACAGCCGTTCTTTTTATTTTGGTAAAGAATTAATAATTTCTTTTACTGCTTTATCTTCTGGGTAAATGCTAGATAGTTTTGTTAAAATTTCTCGCATTTCGTTATATTTTTTTTCTTGGTTTAATATATTTAATAAGTTGCTGTAAGCAGAAACAAATTTAGGGTTTTTTTCTATAGACAATTTATATTGTTCTTTGGCTTCTTCATTTTTTCCTAAGTCTCTAAGAGTATTTCCGAGGTTGTAGTTAAGTATAAAGATAGAACTGTCTATTTCCAGCGCTTTTTTATAGTTCTCTACAGCTTCTTCAAGCTTGCCTTTATTGGCTAGTTCCATGCCTAAGTTATTATAAATTTTTAAAGAAGGGCCATAGCTTAAGGTTTTTTTGTAGAAAGATATTGGGTCCGACCAGTCTTTGTTTCTTAGTATAGTTAAATAGCTTAAAAATATTAAATATATAGAACCCGTAATAATTAAAATATTTCTTATAATTATTTTATTATGGAGTTGGCTTAGCAGGCTTAATAGTGGAATCCATATGCCTATTTGGGCTAAATAAAGCCAGTGTTCGTAGAGCATACCGTTTATAGGGACTATATTAGAAGTTGGTGCTAGATTTATAAAAAACCAAAAAAAACCGAAGACCAAGCTTTTAGCTTTTAGCTGGTAACTTATAGCAAGCCAAAATAAAACAAGTAAAAAACCTGATATAAATCGTACATCAAGCACGGTGGTTACAGGGTCAATGAGCCGTTCCATATGAAGATTAAATGGCGCAAAAATCAATCCAAAATAGTTTAGAACTATTTTAAAGAATGTCATTAATCTAACTAAAATGTTTGTAGCAAATAATGTATTTTCGCCGGAAAGTAAATTTACAGATTCTTTAAAGTTTAGGAAAGTTAGTCTTGAGGCAACATAAATTGCTCCAAGTAGCCAAAATAAATATGTTTTTTTGAAGCTATTTAAAGTTTTTCTTAAAAAAGATTCTTCGGCGCCTAAAAAAGTTGTTTCGATAAGCAAAATTATTGCGGGTAAAACAACAGCCAGTTCTTTGGATAGTAAAGATAATAAGAAAGAAAAAATAGCTAATAAATAAAATTTAAATTTGCTATTAGATCTAAATTTTAAATACAAAATAATCGAAAGCAAAAACCAAAACGTATACAAGGAATCCCCTCGGCTATTAGTGTAAGTCACAGCTTCGGTTTGCAGGGGATGAATTAAAAAAATAAGACTGGAACCCAGCGATATATAATAATTTTTAAAAAGTTTTTGAAGTATTAAAAATAAAAAAAATGCACTGGCAATGTGCAGGAATATGTTTGTTAAGTGGAAGCCAAAAGGCAGGAGTCCCCATATTTTATAATCTAGCGCAAAAGAGATTAATAGTAGCGGTCTCCAATAATTATCAATTATGCCGCCACCGGCGGTTGCGTTTTCTGTAAAGAATTTCTTAATTTCAAAGTTTTGTACAAAAGAATTATTGGCAAAAAATTCGTTATCATCCCAAAAAAAAGGATTAGCCAGAGAATTTATATATAAAGATAGGCCAATAAAAGACAGTAAAATAAAAACAAACCACTTGGTAGATAGTTTGTTTTTAAAATTGCTATTCTTCATAGAGAGTTGGTAGAAGACTTCTCCCATCCATATCGTTAGGTGGAGCTATCTGCATTAAGTCTAGCACTGTGGCGGCGACGTCCTGCAAAATTCCACCAACCTGATTTTTATTCTTATCACCCTGCGGTTTTTTAAGATTATTCGTAACTAAATAAAAAGGCACGGGGTTTATGGTATGCTCGGTATTTATTTCGCCACTTAAGGTATTTATTTTAAGTTCGGCGTTGCCGTGGTCTGCGGTTATTATTAAAGTTCCATCTACTTCTAAAACCACGTCCATTACTTTTTTTACCGCCAAATCAAGCGCTCCAACGGCTTTTATGGTGGCGGGTAAATCGCCAGTGTGGCCCACCATATCGGCGTTAGCAAAATTCCCCAGTATAAAATCATATTTTCCTAATTTTATAGCAGAGGCTAAGCCCTCGGCTATTTCAAAAGCTTTCATTTCCGGCACATCGTTAAAGTGTACCGCCGCCGCGGATTTTATAAGTTGCCTTTCTTCGCCGGGAAAAGCTGTTTCGCGCCCGCCGTTAAAAAAATAAGTAACGTGAGCGTATTTTTCTGTTTCGGCAATTTTGAACTGCTTTTTGCCATTTTCTGAAAGTATTTGCGAGAGGGTATATTTTAATTCAAGCGGAGGAAATATGACTTCAGCCGGTAAGTCTTTTTCATATTGAGTCAGCGTGGCGTAAAAAATATTTTTTAGTTCTGGGCGGGGGAATTCTTTAAAACTAGAAACCGCCATAGCTTTTGCCAGTTGGCGGGCTCTGTCTTCTCTAAAATTAAAAAATATAACAACATCGCCATCTCGGACAGTGCCTTGGGGTTCGTCTTTTTCGTTAACCAAAACCATTGGCTCCATATAGTTATCGTTTATATTTTTAGCATATTGATTTTTTATAGACGCGATAAAATCTTTAGTTTTTTCACCTTGATCTTCTACTATTAAACGATAAGCTTTTTCGATTCTATCCCAATGGTTATCGCGGTCCATACTATAAAACCTGCCGATACAACTTGCGATTTTTCCTTTACCAAGCCAGTTTAACCTTTCAATTAAATTTTGAATCAAGGTGGCAGATTCTTTAGGTGGGCTGTCTTGGCCATCGGTGGAAAGGTGTAGCCAGATTTCTTTTACATTCTCGTTTTTGGCCATTTCCACCAGAGCGTAAAGATGATCTATATAAGAATGCACCGAGCCCGAGCCAACCAGTCCAATTAAATGCCAAACCGAATTATTATTTTTAGCGTGATCGGCAGCTTTTTTTAAAACAGGGTTTTGGAAGAAACTGCCATTTTGAATAGCTAAAGTTATTCGGGTTAGGGGTTGTTGCCAAACTTGGCCCGTACCCATAGCGGTATGGCCAACTTCGGAATTGCCCGCTTCGCCCCACGGCAGGCCTACGGGCACGCCCGAAGCTTGGAGCAAAACAGATGGGTAGTTTTTTTCTATAAAATCTAAATTAGGCTTATTGGCTTGGCTTATAGCGTTTCCCTTACTTTTTTCGCCCACGCCATAGCCGTCTAAAATTACTAGTACTACTGGTTTCATATCTATAATTATACCCGAAGCCAGTTTTTAAATCTCCCTATTAAACCTCCAAGGTTCAACAATCCGCTCTGAGAAACTCGGGGCGGCTCGTCCCGCACCTTTCAAAAGGTGCGGGATTTATTTGTAATGATTATTTATATCAACTATCTCAATTGTATCTTGGCCGATATAAACAAAAATAGCCCGCCAGTTGCGAGTTATTCTAAAACTACTGATTCTTAATTTTTTTGGCTCTAAAATTTCCGTGTTTAAACTTGTGTGAAAAGGATTGGCTTCAAAAAGTTTCTTCTGTTTATTAAAACGTTTTAATAGTTTTCGCTTAACAAGGTAATCAATCAAATCTTTCCGAAGCGAACAGATTTTCATTTAGAAAAATAAGCTGATTTTTTTAATCCGGAAGCAAGACTTTTTAAGAAAGCTTTTGAGTATTTAGCCGTTTTTTCCATATCCTTTATGATCGTGGAAATGTTTTTAGTAGCTGGTTCTTGGAAAAAATCTTGGTTATCAAAAGCCAATTTTTGAATAACTTCAAATTTCTCGGCTTTTTCGACGAGTTCTTGGTATTTTTCTTTGGTTATAGTTACTTTGCCATTCATAATGTATACTCTAGCTAAAAATCACACATCTGTAAACTGTCCAACACCAGATGTTGGACACTGGTCCGCTCCGAAAAAACTCGGGGCGACTCATCCCGCACTTTTCAAAAGGTGCGGGATTTTATTTGACGCTGATAGGGTTGTTAGTATAATTAAGGTGTTATGGCTTTTGGTTTGGTTAAACTCAAAACCCTTTCCGAGATAGTTCGTGACATTGGCCAAGTGCTATTTGCCATAGTCTTGGTAGGGCCATTGGTTAATGGCGCTCTTGATATCGGTTTAGTTATTTTTGGTTAAATATTATCTATGTCCGCATGGTCTTTGAGTATCGCTCTTGTGGAATAATTATGATTAACTTTACATCTATAATGACTAATTTATATATTCTTAGCGCACTTATACTTATTCTTGTTGCTCTAATTGCGCTTATCATAAAAAAACAGCGTTAATTTTGTTCTAACAGGTTTGATATTAAAAACCTTGGTTTGATTACAGCTCAACTACTACGGGGCTTTACTTTTTTGCCTTATAAGTGTTAAATTTAACTAGGTATTAATTTAAAGATTTAGAGTTTGTTGGAGGTATACTTTGGGCCAAAAAGCATGAAAAGGCGGCACAAAGCATTAATATTTTACGTTTATAAAATGTTTTTACAGGTTTTAAACCATCCGATAACTTACACACAAAATGTTTCAAGTTGGAATATTACCCCAGCTAGTTTTGGTTGCGGCCATGGGCTTGGGGATAGGTTACTTTATTCGACAGCAGATAGCTCAAAGAAGAGCTGGTAGTTTGGAGGCCCGCTTGGCTAAAATGGTTGAAAAAGCCAGGGCTGAAGTTAAGGAAAAAGAAGATGAAGCCAAAAGCAAAGCGCGGGAGATTGTAAATGAAGCTAAAGAAGAGACAACTCGCCGTCAGAGTCAATTAGCTAAGATAGAAGATCTCTTACTAAAAAGAGAAGAAGGCTTAGAAAAAAAGATACAAGAAACAGAACGAAAAATAGAAGTTCTGGAGGGGGAGCGCGTCCAAGTTTCCAAAGCTAAAGAAACAGTAGAGGAAATAAGAAAAAAAGAATTGGTGGAGCTAGAGAGAATTTCTGGTTTTAATCAGGAAAAAGCGAAAGAAGAAATTTTTAAGCAGTTAGAAAAAACATACAGCGAAGATCTTTTAAAACAAATTCATCGCTTAGGAAACGAAAATAAAAATGAGCTTGAGAAAAAAACTCAAGAGCTTTTGATTTCTTCGTTACAGAGGTACGCGGGTTCGGTGGTTTCCGAAGTAACAACCACATATGTAAATTTACCCTCCGAAGAACTTAAGGGAAAAATAATTGGCAAAGAAGGCAGAAATATTAAAGCTCTAGAAAAATTAACCGGTGTAGAAATTGTAGTAGATGAAACTCCCGATTCCGTTATGATTTCGGGTTTTGATCCAGTCCGCAGGCAAATTGCCAAAACCGCTTTGGAAAGTTTAATAAAAGACGGCAGAATTCAGCCCGCCAAAATAGAAGAAGCCGTAGCGCAGGCGCGCGAAAAGGTAAATGAAAAAGCTAAAGAAGCGGGCGAAGCGGCAATTTTTGACTTAGGCTTAACCGGACTTGATCCTAGGTTGGTTCAGCTCTTGGGCAGATTAAAATTTAGAACTTCTTTTGGGCAAAATGTTTTAGATCACTCGGTTGAATCAGCTCACATAGCTGGCATGTTGGCCGCAGAACTGGGTGCTAATATTCGCGTGGCTAAAATGGGCACGCTTTTCCATGATGTGGGCAAAGCCATAGACCACGAGGTTCAAGGTTCGCACGTAGATATTGGCCGAAGAATTTTGCAAAAATTTAGCGTGGGTGAGAATGTTATTAAAGCTATGCAGGCGCATCACGGCGAATATCCCTATGAAACTCCGGAAAGTATAATTGTGCAGGTGGCCGAGTCTATTTCGGCGGCTCGCCCCGGCGCCAGAAAAGACTCGGTAGAAATTTATCTTAAACGTTTGGAAGATATTGAAAGGATTACCAATAGTTTTGAAGGCATAGAAAAGTCTTACGCCATACAATCGGGCCGAGAGGTTAGGGTGTTTGTTATGCCAGATAAAATTGATGATTTTGGCATGCATAAGCTGGCCAAAGACATGGCGGGCAAGATTCAGGACGAGCTTCAATACCCAGGAGAAATAAAAGTAACCGTTATTAGAGAAAACAGAGCGGTGGAGTATGCTAAGTAAAGCCAGTTTTTGGTTCTGGTTTTGCAGTCACGGTTTTTGATTAGACTAAGAAACAAAAACTGATTAACCAAAACTAATAACTTAAAACTAATAACTGAAATTATCCACAACAAAAAGCTAGGTTTATTGCGGAAAAACTGAAGGTCGGGTATCATGGAGGTAGTAAAGATGCGACTTTTTGGAAAGGTCGAATGAAAGCGCAGTAATTACTTAATAAAAAATAATGACAAAAAATCAATTCGTGGCAGCAGTAGCTGCCAAAACTGGCAAAGCCAAATCGGAAACAGCAGAAATGGTAGATACCATTTTTGATGTTATTACTCAAACCATGATTAAGGGCGATAGCGTGAATATTTCTGGTTTTGGAGTTTTTAGAGTTTCCGATAGAAAAGCTCGCGAAGGTATAAACCCAAGAACAGGCGAAAAGATTCATATTGCGGCTAAAAAAGCCCCTAAATTTAGAGCCGGCAAGACTTTGAAAGAAGCTGTAAAGTAGACTTTGTAAAAAGTTAACAAAAACTCCCATCTTATAAAGTGGGGTTTTTTGTTGGAGCTGGCCGCCTCGCAGAATGCGAGCGAGCCTCGCTCAAAATTGTTGCAATTTTGAGCGGGTAAGGGGAATCCTCCTCTTCCACTTGCTCGCACGAAACTGCGTTTCAGGCTCGCAAGTTCCCTCGGAGCCCGGGTTTTTAAAAAGTGAAGCAGTTCACTTTTTAAAATACCCTTCGATTCCCCAAATCCATTCAATAAACAAAAATAACCCCAATGAGAATTGGGATTATTTTCATTTAGAGCGGGTAAGGGGAATCGAACCCCTAGCAACAGCTTGGAAAGCTGTGGTATTACCACTATACGATACCCGCCTATGTTAGTATGTTTTTTAAAATGCTTTGTAACTGCTCTTTCCCATAACCGCTTTTTAAATATTTTTCTCTCGCTAGTGCATCATGTTTATTTATGAAAGCTTCATAAAAAATCAATTTTAATAGTCTTCTGTGTTTAGTAGACAAAACCTCTCCGTTTTTATGTCTTTCCATTCTTTCTTTTAAATCGGTTGTGAATCCAATATAGAGGTTTAGATCTTTCTGGCTTTTTAACGCGTACACGTAATACATGATTATTGCCTCGTCAAACGAGGCCTGCGTCAACCTAGGCTGCGCCAAGTCATACTAGGCTGCGCCAAGTTTGACTTGGTCGGAGAGCCGAGAATCGAACTCGGACTACCTGCTCCTTCACCCGCCTAAATTTGATCAGTCGGGGTGCTGGGAATCGAACCCAGTCTATCTGCTCCCAAAGCAGACGTACTGCCAGTATACGACACCCCGATAAAATTTAGGCGGGCAAGAAGCAGGCTACTTCCGGGGCGGTTTTTTATCCATCACTTAATATAAATATAACCGCCCGTTAAAAGCAAAGACTTTTGCTTTTAACCCACTATACTACTCTCCGTCAGCATTTACTCTATCAAATCGCCACAATTTAAGAAAGATGTTGTATAATTAGAGTACAATGACGTTGGACTTGGAAAAATTTAAAAGATTTTTAGTTGATTCAAATTTAGTTTCGGCCAAAAATTTAGAACTAGCCGAAACCGATCAAAAAGAAACTGGCCGCAGGTTAGATGAGGTTTTAATTCGTCGTAATTTTGTTTCCGAAGAGATGATAGCCAAAGCCAAAGCTTATGTTTTAGGCATTCCTTTTGTGGATCTAACCCAACAAAAAGTTGATTCGGAAATTTTAAAAATAATTCCAGAACCAATCGCCCGCAACAGTAATATTGTGGCATTTCGCCAGACAGGCACTGATCTTGAGGTAGCTATGCTGGATCCTAACGATTTACAAACTATAGATTTTATAAAGAAAAAAGCCAGTCTTAATATTTTACCTAGGTTAACTTCACGCCAGTCGCTAGAAGCTGTTTTAAGGCAGTATCAGCGTAGTTTAGAAGACGAATTTAACAATATTATAAAAAGTGAATCTTCCGCTGTACTTAAGGTTGTGGGCTTGGCTTCTAAAGATGGCAAAATAAAATCGGACGCCGAATTACAACGCGTGGCCGAAGAATTGCCCGTGGTTAAAATCGTTGATACTTTAATTCGGCACGCTATTTTGGAAAGCGCTTCCGATATACATATAGAACCCGAAGAAAAAGATGTAGTGGTGAGGTATCGCATTGATGGAATTTTAAAAGATGTAATGACACTGCCTCAAGCGGTGCACGATGGTATTGTGGCGCGCATCAAAGTCCTCTCTAATTTAAAATTAGACGAACATAGGTTGCCTCAAGACGGCCGTTTTAAAATAGAAGGGAAGGGTTTTAAAGTTTCTTTTCGTGTTTCTATTTTACCGGTTTATGACGGCGAAAAAATTGTGATGCGTCTTTTAAAAGAAGATTCTCAAGGTTTTACTTTGGAAAGTTTGGGCTATCGGGGTAAGGCCCTAGAAATCTTGCATCGCGCCATTAAGCGTCCAACTGGTTTAATTTTATCAACCGGTCCCACCGGTTCGGGCAAAACCACGTCGCTTTATACAGTTTTAGATATTTTAAATACGCCCGAAGTTAATATTTCTACAGTAGAGGATCCGATAGAATATCGTATACCGCGCGTTAATCAAACACAGGTTAAACCGGATATTGGTTTTTCTTTTGCGCAGGGTTTACGCACTTTGGTTAGGCAGGATCCAGATATAATTATGGTGGGGGAAATCCGCGACAGTGAAACGGCGGCGCTCGCTATTAACGCTTCCTTAACTGGTCATTTAGTTGTTTCTACTTTGCACACAAATTCTGCCGCCGGCGCTATCCCGCGCTTAATAGATATGAAAGTAGAGCCGTTTCTTATTTCGTCTACGCTAACAGCTATTGTGGGGCAGAGGTTGGTTAGATGTTTATCGGGGGATAGCAGGACCAAATATAATCTTACAAAAAAAGAAATAGAAGCGCTGGGTAAAGAAATAAATTTGGATAAAGTTTTAAAAACACTTAAAGACGAAAAAATTATCGGGCCAAAAGACACATGGGAATCAATAAGTTTTTATAGGCCGAAAGAAACAGAAAATTCGCCCAATGGGTATAAGGGTCGGGTGGGAATTTTTGAAGTTTTAGATATTACGCCAAAAATTAAAGAACTTATTGTGGCTTCGGCCACATCAGATGATATTCAAAAAGTAGCCGAAGAAGAAGGTATGATAACTATGCTAGAAGATGGTTTTATAAAAGCCGTTCAAGGCATTACGAGTATAGAAGAAGTTTTGAGGGCTTCGAGGGAATAAAATTGTCAACAAATTGTTGGTATGATAAGCTTCACCAAGCACGCAATCTTAAAGTTGAAACAAAGAAGTATAGCTAGGGGTTTGGTTGTAAAGACTCTTAAGAATCCTGATAAGATTTTGCCAACTAACGGAGGGAAAATGATTGCATTTAAAAAATTTCGCAATCTTTATTTAAAGGTTATATTTGTAAATAATAATAATAAAATTATCGTTGTAATTACTCAACATTGGGTTAGTAAGATATAAAATGAAAATAGTTTATGATTCTTATGCCGATGCTTTAAGCATCACCTTTAAAGAGGGTAAAGTAAAAAAGACTCTCGAGATCGCTCCGGAGATACTTTTAGATGTGGATTCAAAATCAAAACCATTATATTTAGAAATCTTGGGGGTAAAAGAAAAATTAGGTAAGAAAGGAGTTGAGAAAATTACGATGAAAGATTTGGTTTTAAATAAAACTACAGCTAAAACTTTTGTTTCTGTATAATTTAGACATATTTGGGGTAACCTACTTATCCGAGTTTTAGCTTGGTAGATACTAAAAAAGTATTTGAGAGTATAAGAAAAACCATCAAAGATATGTTTTGATGGTTTTTCTCTGTTTGCCCTTTGCAGGGCGAGCCCGAAGGCACTTGTGAAGTAAGTCTAGCAAACAGTGTAAGTGTAGTCAAACTTGACTAAAAACCGTATAAGATGTTAATATGCTATTAAGCTCAAATAGAGCCTAACTTGTCCTTCCGTAGCTATGACATAACGTCGTAGCGAAGGAGGAATAGTACTTCTTAACTTAATTAGATGGAGGTGTGCGATGTCGGAAGTCGCGAGCCGTATCTACAAGCCCTCGGATTTTTCTCATGGACTAGTCGGTGAAATGCTGATAACTTTGGGCAAGAAAGGATTCTCGCCCGAAATGGCCGCCGAAGTGGCCAATGCCAAATCTGGCAAGGCCGAAGGGATCGTTGGTCTTTTCCCGGCGATGCCGAATATCGTCCCGTTCACCGACTGGCAGAACTTCTACCGTAAGTTTTTCAGTTTGGAACTGGACTTCTCGCAGGTTCGCATTCCCGAAAAGCAGGTCGGTTTTGACCGCCTCATCGTGGTAGCCCAAGGCCTCACCCTCAACCAAATCTACGAAGTCTGCGATAAGCACTTCAAGTGCTGGCGCTACTACGACAATCTGGATGTGGCTATTGATTGGGACAAGGAAGAACGGAATTCCAACAATGGCCATTACGCCATCTGGGTGCGCGACCGGGTGGAAGCCGATGAGGAACTCAAAAACCTTTCGGCTAACCAGATCAAGGAGAAGGGTCTCAAAACCGAAACCCTTCGGGAGCGCAAGCTACATGGCTTCAAATACTGGAGCGAAACCAAAGAGCATATGGATAGGAACAACACCACGTCCTGTACGGGTTCGCGTGTTGCCGGTGGGGGTGTGCCGTTCGTCTTCTGGAGCAGGCACTATAGCAAGGTCTGCGTTAGTTACTATTATCCCGGCTACTCCTATAGCAGTCTCCGTTCTCGTGAGGTAGTTTCCTGATTTTTCCCTTGTAATTTTTATCTTGTACCCTTTTCCCCCGCCAGCAAAGCTGGCGGGTTTTCTTTTTGTGATAAAATTATTTTGGCTAATACAATCGGTCTCGCCCATGGTGAGATAGCGGTTTGCCAACAAAAAGGAAACTGCTTGCCTAGTTTTAGAGAAGGTTTCGCTATTTTTGGCGGATGCTTCATAAAAAAATCCGCGTGTGTTCGCGGCTGACGCAGATAACTTTGTAAAAGGTTATTGGTGATAATGGATGAGATTAGGCAAAAAACGGGTTCGCGTAATGCCGATGGTAATGTGCCGAACGTCAACTGGAACAGGCACAATAGCAAGGTCAACGTTAGTAACTACAATCCCGACAACTCCAATAGCAGTCTCCGTTCTCGTGAGAAGTTTCCGCACTAAAAAGGGAGCATCACTGCTCCTTTTGTGTTTCATATTTGATCCAGCCATTAGTCATTTTGGATATTTCCTGTAAATCGGATTCTAGTTTTAAGTATGTTTTATCTTGAATTATTAAAAGTTCATGGGTAATTCTTAAAAGTCTTTTTAAAACTTCTATTTCTATTCTGGCTGAATTTAGCGGAGGCAGTTTGGTTGATTTGTGGGCAAAAGAGGCTTTGATTATTAGATACAATGTTTCTAAACAGGAATTTTCTATCTTTAACCAAATACCGAATTTGTCTCTTTTGCTTATCTTGCTGGATAAAAGATAGATTTGCTTATAAAATTCAGTAATCCTATGAACCAAATTCGCATTGACGCTGTCGGGGGGGCTTTAGTGGGAAAGTTTTCCATAATGTTTTTGATAAAGTTATTTCCTTAGAAAATCTATTTTTAGCTTGGCGCGAATTTAAAAAAGGCAAAAGAAAACGGCTGGATGTTCAGGAATTTGAGTTTAACTTGGAAGACAACTTGTTTCAACTTAATTTTGAATTAAAAAACAAAACATACAAACATAGCGAGTATATTCCTTTTTATGTTACCGATCCCAAACTAAGACATATACACAAAGCCTGTGTTCTGGACAGGGTTTTACATCAAGCTATCTTTAGAATTTTGTATCCAATATTTGATAAACATTTTATATATGATTCTTATTCGTGTAGAGTTGGTAAAGGAACTCATATAGCTGTAACAAGGTTAGAAACTTTCTATAAACAATTAAGTAAAAACAATAGCCGAAATGTATTCGCTTTAAAATGCGACATTAAAAAATTCTTTGATTCCATAGACCAAAATATCTTAACTAAATTGATTCAAATAAAAATCAAAGACGAAAATGCTATGTGGTTAGTCGAGAGAATCATCAAAAGCTTTGAAAAAGATAAAGATAAAGCCTTGCCCTTAGGCAATGTAACCAGCCAGTTATTTGCCAATATTTACCTTAACGAATTAGACCAGTTTATTAAGCACAAATTAAAAGAAAAGTATTATATTCGTTATTGTGATGATTTTGTCATTTTAAGTGAACAAGCGGATTATTTAATTGAATTGTCCAAAAAGATAAATAACTTTCTGGTTAGCAAATTAGTCTTATGTTTGCATCCGAATAAGGTTATTATCAGAAAGTATGCTCAAGGCATAGATTTTCTGGGTTATGTAGTTTTGCCGAATCATAGAGTTTTAAGGACTAAAACAAAAAGGAGAATGTTTAGAAAAGTTGATGCAAAAAACCTAGCTTCTTATCTTGGTATGCTCAAACATTGTTCAGGTTCTTTGCTTGAGGAAAAAGTTAAGAAATTGGTAATATCAATAAATAACGCTCGTGATATAATATAAAAATGGAGTATGAGTATAAAGCCATTTCTAAAGACGGCAAAAAAATTGAAGGCGTTAAAATGGCCGATAGCCAAATAGCTTTAGCTCGCGCTTTAAGAGACGAGGGTTTGTTTTTAGTTTTTGCCAAAGAAAAAGGTGCTATGGGTTCGGCGCCCGAGCCTGTTTCAATTTTAAAAAAAGACGTTTTTAATTCCCTAGAATCTCTGTTTAAATATGTTAGTTTGCAAGAAAAAGTTATTTTTGCTCGCCATTTGGGCTTAATGATACGAGCTGGCTTTTCTCTTAATAAGGCCTTAGATACTTTGTCTCGGCAAACAAAGAATAAATATTTTTCAGAGGTGCTTAAAAATATAAGCGCCCGCGTAGCTTCGGGTGAATCTTTTAGCCAAGCTATTTCTCGTCATCCCAACGTTTTTCCCGATCTTTTTGTGAGTATGGCCAAAGTGGGCGAGGCTTCGGGCAAGCTGGAAAGCACCTTAAAACTGGTTATGAGACATTTGCGCCGCGAACATATGATAAAAAAGAAGATACAGGGGGCTTTGGTTTATCCAATTATAATAGTGCTGGCCATGCTGGGCGTGGGAGTGGTAATGATGACATTTGTTTTGCCCCAACTAGCTAATACTTTTACCGAACTTAACGTGCCGTTGCCTCTAAGCACTCAAATAATATTTAGCCTATCTAATTTTATGAGTAACTACTGGTATTTATTTATTTTTTCTTTGGCTTTTGTTAGTTATGCATCTTACTTTATTTTTAGGAAAACTAAATTTGGCAAAAAGACGGTAAATTTATTTTTACTAAAAACGCCCATCTTTTCCGATATAACTAAAAAAATAAATTCCGCTAGATTTTCCAGAACGCTAAGCTCTCTGCTTTTAGGCGGAATTCCTTTGGTGGAAGCTATTCGTATTACCAGCGATTCTTTAACAAATTATTTTTATAAAAAAGCTGTAGCCGAAACAATAGCCGAAATAGAAAAAGGTAAAAACTTATCTTTTTTATTGGGTAAATATCCCGATCTTTTTCCTCCGGTAGTAACTGAAATGATTGCCGTAGGCGAGGAAACAGGTTCGCTCGCCGATATTTTAAAGGAACTAGCTCGTTTTTTTGAATCCGAAGTGGCTATAGCCACTAAAAGTATGTCTTCGGTTATTGAGCCCGTAATTATGATTTTTATGGGCGTAGCTGTGGGTATTTTTGCTTTATCTATAATTCAGCCAATTTATTCGATAGGCACAGGACTATAATTAGAATGTTAGCTTTTAGCTTATTAGCTCTTAGAGGGGAAATCCTAGAAAGCTAATTTCCTAGGAAGCTAGAAGCTATTTATGAAATGGTCAAAACTCTACAATATTTCAACGCAACAGGATAAGAAACTTTCACTGTCTTTCTGTGCGGGGTTTACTCTTGTAGAACTTCTTGTGGTTATAGCTATTACCAGCATCCTACTAGCTGGCGGTGCTGTTTCTTTGGGCGGGCTAAGAGTTTCGGGCGGATTGTCTGCTGGAGCAGATACAATAAAATTAACTTTAGAAAAATCTCGCCTGTCTTCTTTGGTTAAAGAAGATGAAACTGGCTATAGCGTTAAACTAAATGATACAAATTTAGTTTTGTTTAAGGGTTTAATTTACAATGCGAATAATTCAAGCAATAAGATTATTAATTTACCCTCGGGTACAAAAATAACGAGTATAAATCTTAATAATGGCGGTGATGTTATTTCTTTTAGCCATCTTAACGGTACAACTACGCCGGGCACTATTGTATTATCGTCCGTTAAAGATCCTGCTTACACTAGAACAATTTATGTAAGTGGTTCTGGCAGAGTTTATCATGCCTATACTTCGGGCGGGAGCGCGGGCGGGGGTGGCTCTGGTGGCCAAGGGCAAGTGGCTGATACAGGTCATCAAGAATTTAATTTAGGTTGGAGTATTCAAAACACTTCAGAGCTTAAATTTAAGTTTTTAACCGAGCCGTCGCAAACCGAAGTTTTTATTATGGGACCGCACTTTAATGGCAGTAGAACTGTTTTTCATTACGTGGGAGATTTTGATGCGGGCGGGCTAGAGCAGAGAATAACTATGTATTCTAATCACCTAGATCCAACTAATACCATTATGTCTATAGTGCGTAGTCCCGCTAGTTCTGGGCCAACGTTAGAAATTTATATAGATGATAGGCTTCTCGTCACTTATTTTTCTGATGGCACGGTTTCGGCGGGTTCTAGCGGTGGCACAATGATAGTGCAGTAGAATATAGGTATAAATTAAATATGAATAATAAAGGCGTAACTTTAATTGAAGCGATTGTGGTGCTGGGTTTAATTGGCATAGTCGTTACATCGTTGGTTCAACTTAATTTAGCTTTTTCTAATAGTGTTTCCTCCGAAGGTTTAAGTGTTCGGGCCAATGCTATTGCAGTTGAAACTTTAGAAGCGGTGCGGATATTAAGAGATAAAAATTGGAATAATTTAAGCAATTTAACTCCCAATACGCCATATTATTTATCTTTTTCCGAATCGCAAAAAGATTGGACTATTGAAAGCTCGGATACCGGCAAAATTCAAGGAGTATTTTCCAGAAGTTTTTACGTATATTCTGTTTCTCGCGACATAACTACGGGCAAAATTATAAGTTCTGGAGGTTCGGTAGATAGTAATACTTTAAAAATTGAAGCTGTGGTTAATTGGAATGATCGGGGCCGAGATAAAAATATAAAATTAACAACGTACTTGGCAAATTATTAATTCAAGCACGAAACACTAAATCCGAAATCCGAAACAAATTCCAATTTTTAAAATTCCAAGTTTGTAAAATTAAATATTGTTTAGAATTTAGGTATTAGGATTTACCCCTCGATCCTGAACTCGGGGTCGAAGGAGAAATTTATGAATATTAAATATGAAAAAAAAGGTTTCACCTTGGTAGAAGTTGTTTTGTATGTGGGCGTACTAGGTGTTTTGCTTGTGGCTATTTCTAATTTAATGCTGGGCACAATGGCTAACTATAAAACTTCTAGCATTAAAGATGAATTAGCTTCTTCTGGCTATCAAGTTTTTGGATTCTTTTTTAGAGAAATTAAGAATGCTAACAGCATTAATATTTCAGATTCTCTTTTGTCTAATGATCTAGGCGTTTTAAGTCTAGCTTCACCTTTTCAGCTGGGCAGTGGTTCGGTGGGCAAAGCCGAATTGTATCTTTCGGGCGGGCGAATTATGTTTAAGCGCGAAGGAGAGACGCCTCTAGTGTTAACTTCGGACAATATTGAAATAACCAAATTTAAGTTTGTGCGCGTAACTCCCCGAGCTGGCCTAGAGGGTGTACGCTTTTACCTTGATTTTAAAAGTAAAATCAAACCAGCAGAAACGTTTTCTTTAACTACTTTTACGATGCTTAGAGGAGGATACACGCAGTAAATTTCTAATATCTAATATCTAATTTCTAAATAAATGACAATTTTCAAATTACAAAAAAATTCTGAATTTCTAAAAGCTAAAAGCTATAAACTAAAAGCTAGTTCCGGTTACGCCGCTATGTTTTCTTTTTTGGTTATGATGGTTGTTTTAGGCACTTTGGTTTCAGTTTTTTCTATTTTGGTTTTAAAAGGTGTTTTTTTAGCGAGAACCAGCGTAATAGAGTTTAAGAATATTTATGCCACGGAAGGCGCTATTGAGGATACTTTAAAACGGGTTCGTGATGCGGCTTGGGCTGATACAGGTAATGGAGAAAGTTTAAATATAGATGATGCGGTTGTAACGGTGTCTTTAACAACCGAAAGTTCTGTTAAAGACTATCTTTTTTCCGCCCAGATCAATAACAAATACTTTAGCCACGGAGCCTTGCGCATAGATGGCGCTGGCCCCTCGGCCAAAATAAAAAGATGGCAGGATACACAGTAATAAAATCAACATTTATGATATAATTTACTTATAATTAGTAGACGAATTATGAATTTTTTCCCAACATCTATCGGTTTAGATATTTCTGAAAATTCTATAAAAGCTGTTAGCTTAAAAAAGGGCAACGGAGAATTTTTTGATTTAACTGCTTTTGGGAAGGGTTATTTACCAGCAGGTGTTTTTGCCGAGGGCGAAATTAAAAATGAAACGTCTTTTTTGGAAGTTTTAAATACATTAGTGGCCAGCGAGAAAAGTAATTTTCCCAAAACAAAATATTTAGTTGTGTCTTTGCCCGAAGAAAAAGCTTTTTTAAGGGTAGTGGAATTGCCCCTAGTTCTAAAAGATAAAGAGCTCGAGAACGCTCTTAAGTTTGAAGTTGAATCTAACTTGCCGGTGGCTTTAGACGAAATATATTATGGTTATGAAATTTTAAATACAAATGTAGAAGCGGGGCATTACGATATAATGGTCCAAGCTGTGCCCAAAAAAATTGCCGATTCATACACCGAATTTTTTAAGAAAAATGGCTATGTGGCCTTAGCCCTAGAACTCGAATCAGCGGCCGCTTTAAGATCTTTGTTTCCTAAGGAGGAAAGCAAGGACTCTGTCTTAGTGTTAGATATAGGTTCAACCCAAACCAGGTTTATGATAGTTTCTGAAGGTATTCTAAGATTTACTTCTTCCAATACCGTGGCCGGAAATCAGTTTAGCAAAACCTTGTCCGAACATTTTCCTCTAAACTTAAAAGAGGCAGAATTTATGAAAAGAATGGTTGGTTTAGATAAGAATCAAGAGAAGGGTAGGGAACTTTTGGAAGCTTTACGGCCCAGTTTAGAATCTTTAAAAGACCAAATACAAAATTACCTTACTTTTTTTGAAACACACCCCGCCAGTCATTACCTGTCCGAAGGCGCCAAAAAAATTTCTAAAATAATTTTAACCGGAGGCGGCGCTTGCTTGTGGGGCATAACCGATTGGTTGAACCAAGAGGTTGGGCTTAATGTTGTTTTGGCTAATCCAATTTCTAGAATAAATATTAAGCCGCATTCTAAAGTAAAGTTATCCTTAGAAGAATCTTTGCCTTATACGTCGGCCATTGGGCTCGCTTTAAGAAATTTTAATGAGATAGAAAACTAGCTTCTTAGCTTCCTAGGAAATTACTAGAAAGCTAAAAGCTAAAAGCTAAATTGATAAACTTATTACCACCCCAAGAAAAAGAAAATATACATAACCTGCTTTTAAGAAGACAGTTGCATGCTTTTGTATTTATAATTGCCATTGTTTTTTTTGGTGGCGCGATTTTTATGTTAAACACTTTGGTTTTTCTTAAGATTCAGTCAGGAGAATTAAATCAAAGTATTAATTTGGAAACTACCACAGTCGAGGCTGATCGAGCTAGGAGTTTAGAAGGCGATGTAAAGAAATTAAATTTACAATTAGCTAAGTATCAATCTTTTAGAGAGAGTGGTACGAACCTAGGTGCAGTTTTGTCTAGGGTTTCAGACCTTATGCCGCATACTATAGCTTTAACATCGTTAAATATTGAGACGGGTTCAAAAAAAATAATACTGGCGGGTCAGGCTGGCCAGAGAGAAGATATTGTTTATATGGAAGATAAGATAAAAAAGTCGGAATATTTTGAAAAGCTTGATTCGCCCTTAACTAATTATTTGCAAAAAAATAATCCGTCTTTTAATTTCTCTTTTTATTTTAAATAATGGATAAAAATACTTTATTATATTTTGCTAAATCTTTTTGGGCTGTTACCACTCTAATTTTTGTGGCGCTGGGCTTAATATTTATATTTTGGTTCATGATTGTAAGAGCTAAAACAGATTTTTTACAAAAAAATGATGAATACAATGTTTTGGCCGCTAAAAGAGCGGGCACGTTTCAAATAAGTAGAGATCGGGAGGTTTTAGAAGTGTTGGGCCAAAGACTGGATAATTCTTTTGTGGACAAAGATAAATTTGTTGAGTTTATTGAGTTTATAGAAGCTATGGCCAGAAATACCGAAAATTCCATAAATTTATCTAATATTTCAGAAGGGGATAATATCCAGAATTTTAAAATAGTTTTGGGCGGATCATATTCTGCGGCGGTTAATTTTATTGCTCGGTTAGAGAACTCTCCTTATTTAGTGCGATTAATCAGTATCAGTATGAGTGATGCTGGTGTGGGGGGTCAGGTTAAAACAAATTTAGATATTCAAATTCAGTTACCATGAATAAAAATATAATTTTAGCTAGATTTATAGAAAAAAATGGATTAAAAATAGTTTTTATTTTAACTAGTTTAATAGCTCTTTTAGTGGGATTAGTTTTTTATTTTTATGCTTGGCAAACCATGACCATAGCTTCTGATGCGACATCTGCCGCAACCGGCCTTAGGCAAGCTCTTTTGGAGACTGTGGTAAAAGATTTAGATATTCGCGCAGAAAAATTAGACGGACTAAATAGAAATCAATTAAACATCAGAAATATTTTTAGATGAAATTTCCACGTTTGATGTCTATGTTTGGGATGTTAATCGCCATATTTTTGTTTTCTTTACCGGCCTCGTTAAACGCGGCCGGTTCTGTTTTAATAAACGAGGTGGCTTGGATGGGCTCTACAGCTAATAGCGCCGATGAGTGGATTGAACTTTATAATTCATCGTCTAGCGCGATTGATCTTACCGGCTGGGGTTTGTACGAAGCTGGCGGTTCCACTTTGATTCTTAATCTTTCTGGAACGATCGCGCCTCTCGGCTACTACCTAATTGAACGCACTGATGATAACAGTATCAGCGATATTGTGGCCGATATTTTTGGGCCGTTCGCGGGTAGCGGTTTAAATAATAGTGGTGAAAATTTAGTTTTGAAAGACTCCACAAGCGCAGTAGTTGATTCGCTGGACGCTTCGGCCGGCTGGCCGGCGGGGGACAATGTTTCTAAAGCCAGTCTGGAAAGAAAATCCGACGGCACTTGGCAAACCAATGATAGCGTAACTAAAAACGGCAAAGATGCGAATGGCGGAAATATAATTGGTACACCCAAAGCACAAAATAGCGGAGTTGCTTCGAGTCCTAGTGTGCCAGCCTCAACCACAGAATCAACTACAATTCCGATTTTATCGGGCGGTGGCGGTTCAGGCGTTTCTACCGGCACGTCAACTCCAGCAATTTTGCTAAAAGCTGTGGCAGGGCAAGATGTGATAGCTGAAACTAATCAAAAAATAAAATTTGATGCTTCAAAATCGGAAGGCGCTAGTTCTTATAAATGGTATTTAGGTGACGGCTCTGTAAAAGAGGGCATAGAAATAGAATATAGCTATCAATTTTCTGGGACTTATCTGGTTACTTTAGAAATTTCTAATGGAACTGAAATAGCCTTAGATCAAATTAGAGCTTTTGTTTTTGGCGGCAAGGCAATCATTAACGAAGTTTTTGTGAGCGGGGCTTCTTCAACTCCTTCTTGGATAGAAATATTTAATCCAACTAAATCAACTCTAGATATTAGTGGGTGGATTTTGGAAAGTGGAAAAAGGAGTTTTATTTTGCCATCGTTTTCTATCATTACTGCAGGAGGCTATTTAGTTATTTCTCAAATGATTTCTGATTTGGATACTTCGCTCGGGTCAGTCAAACTAAAATATCCCAATAGCTTAGTTATAGATGAAGTTGTTTTTGAAAAAATTACTTATGGCGCGTCAGCCAGCCGGACATCAAGCGGATTTTTTTGGACAAAAGAACTAACCCCGGGTGGGGCTAACATTGTTACTTCTTCGGGCGCAGCTTTGTTAGAAAATACAAAGGCAGTTCCAAATTTAGTAAGACAAAAGCCCGAAAATTTACCGGCTAAAAATTATTTGGCTAGTTTCTATAGCCAAGTTGAAGCCTCGGACTTGGGATTTGTTGAACTGGACAAAAAACAGGAAGAGAGGATCACGTTTTGGAGTAAATTGACTGGCGGGTTATTATTCTGGATGATTGGAGTATTGAGTTTAGGCTTGGTTATGGGGTTGGCTTATATAAAATTAGCTAGAAAAACTCAATAAAATGAAAATTATATTAAAATCTACAAATTTTTCTTTAACACCATCTATAAATGAATATGTAAATTCTGCTTTAACGCCTCTAGATAGGTTGTTTCAGGGTTTAGGCGAAGTAGAAATGAGAGTAGAAGTTGGCCGAAGCACTTTCCATCATAATAAAGGCGAAGTTTTTTTTGCAGAGGCCAACGTAAATATTGGAAAAAATTTATTGCGGGCGCGAGCCGAATCTTTTAGCGTTCAGGCGGCGCTAGATGAAGTTAGAGATGAATTAAGAAGTGGAGTGTTAAAATTTAAAGGTAAAAAAGAAACTGTTTTTCGCCGAGGCGCAAGGTCAATTTCTAAATTTTTAAGACTTTCGCCGCTTGCAAGGTTTAGGGAATTTAAATTCAGAAAAAAATAAGGTTTATGTAAAAACAAAACATTATTCCTCACAGACGATATGGAGCCTCTTTATTTATATCAAATAGTCTTCTCCATAATGCTGCTCGGAACAATGTTTTGTTTTGTAACCTATAACCCTCAAAATATTTTTTGGGTTTTTTCTATTGTAATTATAAATTTATTTATATATTATTAAAGTAAATTAATTTTTTGTTAAACAAAAATAAAAAATGAAGTATGATTTTGTGGTCATCGGCGCCAACGGCATGCAGGGGAGAATTGTTTCTAAGTTTTTATTAGAGAATGATCATAGTGTTTTGTTGTGCGCGAACGACGATTATGGCATAGAAGAAATAATAGAGCACCCTAAAGCTGATTTTGCTTTGGTTGATTTGCGCAAAATGGATCGGGTTAAAAGAGTGGTTAAAAAAAGCGGATCCACTGTTTTAATAAACTGTGCCGTTGATGATTTTAATATGGCTGTTACCAAGATGGCTCTGGATTTAGGTATGAACTATTTAGATTTAGGCTCCGAAGAGCCCATGTTTTATGAACAGCTAAAACTAGATAAAGAATTTAAAGAAAAAAACACCATAGCCATAACTGGCATAGGTTCAACTCCCGGCATTACCAATATAATGCTTCGCTATTTAAAACCGCAGTTCGATAGCATAGAAACTGTGCATGTGGGTTTTGCCTGGGATTCCAACCAGCCGGTTTTTGTGACGCCTTTTTCTATAGATGCTATTGCTTATGAATTTAGCGAACAAGCCAAAATTTTTGAAAACGGCGAATATGTTTTAAAGCAACCCAACGAATGCGACATAAGTTATTACTATAAAACTATCGGCAAGCAAAAGACTCAATATACCAAACACATTGAACATCATAGTTTTTATGAATATTTAAAAGATGTGGGCATAAAAAATATAATTGTGCTTTCTAGTTTTCCTACGCATTCCTATACCGCCCTAAAGGCTTTAATTGGTTTAGGGTTTATGAGCAAAGAGGCGATAACCATAGATAGCGTTAATATTAGGCCGTTAGATTTTACTATAGAAGTTTTACGCCGAATTCCCGTGCCGGAAGGCTACACCGAAAAAGAAAATTTATTTCTTAAAGTTATTGGCACAAAAGACGGTAAACCAAAAACAGTGGAAATGGACGCTACTGCGGGAACTTTGCCGGGTTGGGAAAAGGCGACTTGCAATATAGACACTGGTTTTCCTGCGGCGATATTGGCTAGAATGATTTTAAACAACGAAATAACGGAAAAAGGTGTATACTCGCCAGAATTTGTAGTGCCACCCGAACCATTTTTTGCCGAACTGGGTAAAAATAAAATCTGGATTTACGAAGATGGTAAAAAGATAAACGGGCCAAATGGGGAAGTAGCTAGTAATGGAAACGGGAATGGTCATAGCAGTGATGACAAAAATGGTAAGGATAAAATTGAGTAAATAAGCCTAGTTTAACGTCTATTGACAATATCTAGAGTTTCTTGATATAATAAGAACATCAGAAAATAATGTTCTTTCCCATATATTAGGAGGTTTATAAAGAATGAAACTTCTAGGTATCAGCGCAAGTCCACGCGAGTCGGGTAGCCGCAGTGAACAGCTTTTAGTTCAGTTGTTGAATCACGCTAAGGGATTCGGAGCAGAAGTAGAACTTTTGAGGCTTCAGGAGAAAAAAATCCTTCCTTGTGAAGGTTGTTATTCCAAGAAGCCATGGCTTTGCACTTTTCCATGTATCCACAAAGATATAGATGATACCCAGTTGGTTTTGGAAAAAATCATTCAGGTTGACGCATTGGCGATTGCTACACCGGTTCACTGGGGTGGATCATCCTCTCTTCTTTCTACTCTTCTTGGTAAAATGACAGCTATAGAAAATAACCAAGATGAAATCTGGAAGAAGTACGGTAAAGAACCATTGGCTGGCAAGCCGTTTGCACTCATTGCCTCGCAAGATGGCGATGGGGCGGCTATGGCTCTATCGCAAGTAAACTGGGCGTTGAATCACATGGGACTATTTTGTGTCCCATGGGGAATGATATTTGAACCATCTATACTCAAACGTCCAATAGCTCGTGTGGGCCTGCGTTTGATAGGCGAACGGAAGTTTGAGTGGATAGAGAATACGATTCGCTTAGCTGCACGCAATCTGGTGATGTTGTCAGAAAAACTGGTTGATCACGAATTCGACGATGGTCTCATCGAAGAAGCAAGGTGTTAAGTAATATATGGCGCTCCGAATAAATCGGAGCGCTCTTTTATTTCCCCGTTTCAATTTTTATGTCGGAGCAGGGTTTTAATTTTGCCTAGATTTATGTTTTGTGGTATGGTCGTAATATGAGATTAGAGAACTATCCTTCAGAGAAATTAAAGGATCAGATAATAAAAATCGTAGGTAAACATCTGGATTTATCCCAATATAAAGTTTTCTTTTTTGGTTCGCGGGTTTCGGGTGGCGGCGATGACAGGTCGGACATAGATGTGGGTATTGATGGCCTAAATCCTGTGCCGTTGGGCGCGCTGTTGGATATTAAGGACGAACTAGATAATCTGCCCGTGCTTTATAAAATAGATGTGGTGGATTTTAAAGATATATCCGATCAGTTTCGGCAGGTGGCTTTAGAAAAAATAGAAGAACTAAAAATAAAGTGACAAAATATATTGCCATATTAAACCAATTTGAATCTGCTTTGGCTCGGTTGGAAGAAGTTATGGAAAAACCCAAGGACGATATAGTCAGAGATTCGGCCATAAAAAGATTTGAGATTGTTTTTGATTTATCGTGGAAAGCAATAAAAAAATAATTTGATAACAACGATGTTGAATTAGAAAATAAAGAAAAAACAGAGCAGAAAGAATAGTATAAAGTCCTTGGAATAATTTGTGCAAAGTACTCAAACCCCACACTTCAAATACACGTCGGGGTTTTAATTTTGTCTGAAATCCGCTATCTTAATAGGGTTGATTATGATTAATGAACATAATAATTTTGCCTACATATTTTATATTTAGATACTCAACGTAAAAAATTAGAGAAAAGACCATAAAAAGAAAAAGCCCCCAGTAGGGACGAAACCCTACAAGGGTCTTCTTCATGATGATGGTTACAGTGTAGCAGGTGTGGTTTAGGTATGTCAAATTTGCGTAAATTGTGGTAATTATATAGTCTGGAATTGATTCATATGTCAGTATTTTCTAACATTTTTGGCAGTGAAAATGACCACGTCAAACGTGGGCTTAAAAGATTTAAAAGATAGCTTATGGCAATATTTAGTAAAATTTTTGGTGATGATAATTCTCGTTTTTTAAAACGAGCTTCTGTTGCTGTTCATAAAATAAACGCTTTAGAGCCGGAATACAAAAAACTATCTAACGAAGAATTAAAAAACAAAACTCAAGAATTCAAACAGCGCTTAGAAAAAGGAGAAACTTTAAATCAGATTTTACCAGATGCTTTTGCGACTTGTCGCGAAGCCTCTGTTCGAACACTTGGACAACGTCATTTTGATGTGCAGTTGATTGGCGGCATAGCTTTACACGAAGGTAAAATTGCCGAGATGCGAACAGGTGAAGGCAAAACTTTAACCGCCACTTTAGCTGTATATCTTAATGCTTTAGAAGGCAAAGGTGTTCATTTGGTTACAGTTAATGATTATTTAGCACGGCGCGATGCGGTGTGGATGGGGCAGATATATGATGCGCTTGGGCTTACGGTTGGGTGTGTGAATCATGATAATAGCTATATTTATGATCAAGATCACGAAAATCAAAAATCAAAAATAAAAAATCAAAATGACAATTCAAATTTAAAAACTGATGAAGAAGATAAAAAGCGGGATATTCTAGGCAGTTTTAAAGTTGTATATGAATTTTTAAGGCCGTGCCAGAAAAAAGAAGCTTACAGAACCGATATTACTTATGGCACCAACAATGAATATGGTTTTGATTATTTGCGTGATAATTTAGTTTATGAAACAAAAGATTTATCTCAAAGAAGTAACGAGGAGGGCTCGTGGAGGTTTGCTATCGTGGACGAAGTTGATAGTATTTTAATAGATGAAGCTAGAACTCCATTAATAATTTCTCAACCCGACGAAGAATCAGGCGCGCTCTATCAAAAATTTGCGCGCATTGTGCCAAAATTAAACAATGTTGAAGATTATATTTTAGACGAAAAACGTAGGTCAGCCACTTTAACTCAAGAAGGCATTACCAAAGTAGAGGAATTTTTAGGTGTTAAAAACTTATACGAAGAAGAAACGTCAAACGTTCCGGGGGGTGGTATCAGATTAGTGCATCATTTAGAACAAGCTTTGCGCGCCCAAGTTCTTTTTAAACGCGACAAAGATTACATAGTAAAAGAGGGCGAAGTGATTATTGTAGATGAATTTACTGGCCGTTTAATGCCGGGTCGCAGGTATTCGGAAGGTTTGCACCAAGCCATAGAAGCTAAAGAAGGCGTGGCGGTAAAAAGGGAATCGCGTACCGTGGCTACTATAACCTTCCAAAACTATTTTCGGCTGTATAAAAAAATAGCGGGTATGTCGGGTACGGCCACAACCTCTCAAGAAGAATTTCATAAAGTTTATGGTTTGGATGTAGCTACTATTCCAACCCATAAGCCCATGGTGCGTAAGGACGAAGCCGATTTAATATATCGTTCGGAAAAAGGAAAATTTCAAGCAGTATTACGTAAAGTAAAAGAATTACACGAAAAAGGCCAGCCCGTTCTTTTGGGCACGGGTTCCATAGAAAAAAACGAACATTTAAGCGCGCTGTTAAACCAAATAGGCATACCGCATAAAGTTTTAAACGCTAAGAATCACGAAGCCGAAGCTCAAATAATTGCGCAAGCCGGAAAAACTGGTTCTGTAACTTTGGCTACAAATATTGCCGGCCGAGGTGTAGATATTATTCTTGGTGGAAACCCAGTAGATACGGAGGACGCTAAAAAAGTTCGCGAGGCGGGTGGTTTATTTGTATTAGGCACAGAAAGACACGAGGCTCGTAGAATAGATAATCAATTACGCGGTCGTGCCGGCCGGCAGGGTGACTCGGGAGAATCTCAATTTTTTGTTTCTTTGGAGGACGATTTGATGCGTGTTTTTGGGGGCGAGCGAATCAAAAACATGATGACTCGTTTTAATATTCCCGAAGATGAAGCCATACAAAGCTCGCTCGTGTCTCGCGCCATAGAATCGGCCCAAACAAAAATAGAAGGATATCACTTTGATATGCGTAAACACGTTTTAGAATACGACGAAGTAATGACCAAGCACCGTGATGTTGTTTATAAAACAAGAAAAGAATTTATAAGCCCAGAATTTAAAAATGAAAGCAAAGAAAAAGTTTTAGAAGTTTTAGAGGCCGAAATAGAATTAGCAATTTCTGCCAACACTTCCATTGAAACAAATAATATAGATGTGGCTGGTGTTCTAGAAAGTATGGCCAGAATCATGCCGACTGATTCTGTAAAAACAGAAGTAGAAAGTTTGGCGGGTGATGCCCAAAAAATATCGAAAACATTAAAAGATTTTGTTAAAAAGTTTTATAGCGAAAAAGAAAAAGAAATTGGTGAAGAGCAAATGCGTAGCATAGAAAAGTTGATTTTTTTACGAACGCTAGACGAACTTTGGATGGATCACTTAGACGAAATGGAACATTTGCGCGATTCAGTGGGTTTACGCGCCTATGGCCAGCGCGATCCTTTGGTGGAATACAAAACCGAAGGCCACCGAATGTTTAAAGGGCTTATTTCTAATATGGAAAGCCAAGTAGCTGGGCTTATATTTAAAGTTGGAGTTATGCAAAGGCAAGAAACTAGGCAGATTCAATATAATAAGTCTGAAAACAGCTTGCCTAGTTTCAGGCAAGCTGTCTCTGCCGAAAAAATTGGCAGAAACGATCCTTGCTCATGCGGAGCGACCAAGTCAGACGGAAGATCAATTAAGTATAAAAATTGTCATGGCAAATGAGGCGCCCCACTGTAAGGCTATTGACGATAAGTTTATCTTTAGATAAACTTTAGATATATGAAAAACACCATCGTTGGCTTAAAAGAATTAAGGGAAAACTTAGATATTTATATTTCTCAAATTGATAAGGGTAAATCTTTTACTGTTGTTAGGAAATCAAAACCGGTTTTTAAGATTGTACCTCCTGAAGCAGAAGAACAATGGGAAACCATTGTTGACTTTACAAAAATAAACAAAAATGGCTTAGCTGCCAGAGAAATTCTAGCAGAACTTCGCAAATTGAATGCCCAGACTTAAAAAACTTCTTTCTAAATTTAACAAAGAAGAAAGAAGGATTATAGAAATTCTGATTAAAAGAGTTATCTCTTTAGATTGGCGCAATTTAGATATTAAAAAATTAAGCGGGCATCAAAATATTTTTAGAATTCGCAAGGGCAAAATAAGGATTCTTTTTATTAAAGAAGGAAAAGATATTTCCATTCTTACTATTGAGCGCCGCAATGAAAATACTTACAAAGTTTAATTCTAAGCGACCTTGGCTGGCGTGGCAGTGGAAAGAAACACAAGAAATGTCACGGTCAGTGATATTTCGCAGTCTTGAGCGAAGTCGAAGGATAAAAATTGTCATGGACAATAATCACGATAATTCTAATCCGCCAGAGCGGTCTAAAATAAAAGAGGGTACAGCCGTTTGGATTATTGAAAAAGAAAATTATGGCACCAATAAATATAAACAGGGCATTGTCAAAGATATCTTAAGCCCGCGCGAAAACCATCCGCGGGGCATAAAAGTTCGCTTAATGGATGGTTTCGTTGGCAGGGTTCAGTGGATAATGGAATAATAATTTAAAGTATGAATAAAAAATTAAAACCCTTTTCTAAAAAAGCCAAGACTTTAAAGTTGGGGGAGTACGAACATTACAAAGGGAATAGGTATAGGGTTATAAACATTGCTAGACATAGTGAAACCTTAGAAGAGTTGGTAGTATATCAAGCGTTATATGGCGAGCGTGGTATTTGGGTTCGGCCGTTTAATATGTTTTTAGAAAAGGTTAAAATAAACGGAAAGATAATGCCGAGGTTTAAATATGTAAATGAGTAAAAACTGGAGAAAGTATTGGAAGTTGGGCGTGGAAGAATTTAATACCGAATTTTTTGATGTTACAAAAAACGGGGAGCTTTTGGTTAACGAGGGCAATTATGTTTTTAATTTGCATTCTTTGGTAAAAAAATACGGCTCACCCTTAGAAGTGGTTTTTCCATTTGTTTTAGAAAAAAGATTGTCCGATTTGCGCGACTATTTTAATGCCTTTATAAAAATTCAAAATTATAAAGGCAAGTTTTTTTATCATTACCCGATGAAGGTGAACCAGAACAAGGAATTTGTTTTGCCTTTGATTTCGGAGGGGGCGCATATGGAAGTAGGTTCGGTCAATGAGCTTTGGTTAATAAAAAAACTATGGGAAGGCGAGAAATTTCACGCTAAATTGCGGGTGTTGTGCAACGGCCCCAAAGCCGATGATTATCTAAAACTTATCAACGATCTTCACTCTAAGGGACTGGCCATTTTTCCCATAGTGGAAGATGAGGTCGAACTAAAGACACTCCATAAATTTAAGGGGGATATTGGCATACGAGTGAATCTTAATGTTAAAGCCGATACGCACTGGAATAAAAAAATAGATAGGTTTGGTTTAAGCGAGGATCAAATTTTAAGTTTGCCGCCGGTAAAGAATTTTAAAATTTTACATTACCACATTGGTTCGCAGATGAATTCGCAAAAAAGTATTCTTTCAACTCTCAAGCGGGCGATGGAGGTTTACATTGAACTGGCCCGAAAAAATCCAGCGCTGGATACCATAGATATGGGCGGGGGCTTTGGCATTAATTACGAAAAGAAAAAATTCTATACGGCCAAAGCTGTTACTAAAAATGTTGTAAGTTTAATAAAAAAGATGGCGGATAAAGCTGGCATCAAACATCCCAACATAATTGTGGAATGGGGCAGATATATTGTGGCACCGGCCCAAGTTACTATTTATAAAATTATTGCCGAAAAACCAATCCCCAAAGGTAATGCCAATGCGTGGTATATAATAGACGGCAGTTTTATGAATGATCTTTTAGACACTTGGGCTATAAAACAAAAATGGCACGTGACGCCGGTTAACAATGCTAACAGGGGCGATTTTAAAAGAGTGTGGCTCGCCGGGAGTTCGTGTGATTCGGACGATAAATATACTGAAGGCGGAGCTTATGTGCTTCTGCCAAAATTAAAAGAAGATGAAAACCAGTATGTGGCGTTTTTTGATTCGGGCGCATATCAAGATGCTTTGGCTTCGCATCATTGTTTGCTGTCTTCGCCGGCTAAACTTATTGCTCAAGACGGTATAATAAAAATTGCTCGCAAACGCGAAACTCCCGAAATGGTGGGTAAATTATTCGGCTGGGGGAATGGACATTAAATATTGCGACAAGTTTTTTTAAATATTTATATTTAGTATATTATTATTGTAAATTTTTCTAATAATATCATCAAGCGGGTGTGTTTGAGTATTTTGAGAATAAAAATCAGCTATAACAATTGCATATTCAGCTTTTCCAACCCCAAAAATTTCCTTGAAAGCTTTACTAGTTTTGGTGTGTCTAGATTTTATTGCTTGAATATCTGCAATTTGTTTGCCTGTGATACTTGTAATTTCTTGATCAGAAAATATATCCTCAATTTCTCCTTTGCTATTTACGACAATATTTTTTGCTTTCAAATCACTGATTAATTTTACTTTATCTGACGTCTGATAGCTTGCCCCCACCTCTGAGCATAATTCCTTACATTTATTTTGTTTGCTCGGATCATCAATAAAATCTCTATCTACTATGGCTGAATAAGGAATGCTAAAAGCCTCCGCAATTTTTATGTAATTCACAATGGAATTGATAGAATCAAGCCTGATTACACCAAGATTAATTCGATCAAAATTGCAATTTATACCATTTGGGTCGGCTGGATTTAACTTTGTCAGCTTATCAAGATTTCCAAACAAGTGTTTTTCTGTTGGTCCTTCAATAAAGAGAACTCTGTCGCTAAAAAATATTTCAGCATTATCCTGATGAATAAATCTTCTAAAATGAGTGTTGCCTATTGATACATCTTGCTTGATGACAGTTTTTCCATATGTTTTATCTACCCTAATAATTTCATTTGGAGCAAAATTAGCCGTCAGGGACAAGGAATGTGTGGATACTAAAATCTGAGTATTTTGGTCTTTTGATATATTTTTTATCAGCGAACCCAAATATCTGATTCCGTGAGGATGTATGAAAGCTTCTGGTTCTTCAATGCAGAAAAGTTTAATCTTTGAACTCTTATTTTTTAATGCTAACTCTAAAATTCCAATAATTATTGCATTCTGCGTGCCTGTTCCAACATATTCGATATTAAACTTTTTTGACCCTTCTGTTATAAATATTTCCAGATTTCTCAATAGTTCCGACGGACTATCATCTTTTGTTAATTGAAAATTTATATCGTCAACGTATGATACTATTTGTGCTCCTTCGAGTAATTTTGTTTTTTCTGTTTCAAAAACCTGCTGAATTTTTATATTTAGATTTGAAAGATCAGTTTTTATATTGGAGTAATGGGGTGAGTTTTCCAAAACCTCCTTCATTAATTGACCATATGCCGTCCACTTGGAAGCTGAAAGCTCATCTTGATAATCTCTTATTGCGGGAACCATTAACATTTTTATTACTGATTTTCTAACATCTTCTTTCTTTCTAAAAACATTAAATCCCCAAAGTTTTATTTCAAAAGTATCCTGACTACTTTCTGATTCTTCATCCGAATCATCCAGAGGAAGATATTCATAGTTCTTTCTGAGTAGAAAAGTAATATCCGCTGTACCGTCACTGACTTTGCTATTTAAAGCACCTTGCTGTTGTTTGGTAAGGTTTGGAATGGAAAAGATATGACTCTTGTCTGTTGCAGTAATATCTGAAATCATGGCTTGTATTTCTATTGGCTTATTAGAATCAAAATAATCATCTTTTTCAAATCTTAAATAAGCTGGATTTTTGTTACCCAAAACTAAATTTAGCGCATTAAAGATGTTTGTTTTTCCTGAGTTATTCTTGCCTACAAGGGCAGAGTGGAAAGCAGGGAACAAAATTTTCTGCCCCACGGAGTCAAAACTCCGATAATTTTTTATGATAAGCTTAGTAATCCTCATATTTTTTGCCAATTATAGTGTTTGTATTTTTTATTATAGCCCTGTATACTAAGATTAGCAAATATTTAAATATTCCTAAACACATGAATCAAATAATTTTAAAAACAATAAAAAAACAAATAAATTATCAAGATCAGTTATCTTACAAATTTAAAAAGAATAATGGGGTCTTTTTTACTAATGAAATAAATATTATTGATTCTATTCTTGATATTATTGAATTTAAAGATGGAATTATAAACAAAAAAATATTAGAGCCAGCAGTTGGTAGTGGAATTTTTTTATTAAGAATGCTTGAAAGAATATATCAATGTTGCCCAGATAAAGAAAAAATTCGGTATTTTATTGAGAATGGTTTATATTTCATTGATATCGACCCAGAAATGATAAAAAGGACAAAAGAAAATATATCAGATTTATATGATAGTTTTTTTGGTGAGAAATACAAAGGTAAGTTCAATGCCTTTATATATGATTTTACTGAAAAAGTAAAAAATGATCTTACTTTATTTGAATTTAACAAAACAAAAAATAAAGATCTTGAGCTTATTTTAGAAAGTATGGATTATGTTATTGGCAATCCTCCTTACGTAACGTTATACGGAAGAAGAGATCAAAAGAGGGATGAGATGCAAAGAGTAAATTATTTAAGTCAGTATAGACAATTTCCAAAAAGTTTAAAAAACGGAAAAATTAATTATGTAATGCTTTTTCTCGAACATAGCTTAGATTATCTTAAAAGAAATGGGAAACTTGCTTTTATTATTGATATATCTTTTTTTGAAACAGCCTACAAATACACACGGAAATATCTATTAGAAAATACCAAAATCAATACAATAGAAAACAATATTTCAAGTTTTGATGGTGTTGCAAGTGGGCAGCTAATAATTAAAATAGAAAATAAATTTGATAAAAAAAATGTTGTGAAGGTAAGAAACTTTTTTACCGAAGAACTACAAGAAATTAATCAAACCGCTTGGCTGAATGAAAATGATGAATATAAATTTAGACTTAATTTTTCGAATATTGCCCAAAATATTCTAGATAAAATTAACAAAAAATCATCTAGAACTCTCAAAGATCAATTTCCTAAGAAAGAACTTAGAACATGCACAATGTTGCTGGATATGGAAAATAAATTTGTTAGCGTAGAGCAAAACAATGAAAGAGGTTATAAAAACTATAAATATTATCAAGGATCGAAAGCACTTTATGATAAATATTGTATTCTTTTTTCTGATAAATATTTTTACTACGATAAAAAATTACAAGATAAAATTAATGACGATTTGAAAGAAGAACTTATTAAAAAAGGAATAAAAAATAAAAAAAGAATTGGATTGGGTGATTTTTTGGTATATGATAATCCCAAGATATTTATAAGACAATCAGCTAAGGAAATTATTTGCACTTATGATAAAAACCCGAGTTCCGCCAATAACAGCTTATATGTGTTTTCTTTGAAAAAAGGAGATAAAAAAACAAAAGATTATCTTAATTTTTTGTGTGGTTATTTGAATTCTATGATTGCTACTTTTTATGCACAAAAAATGGAAATTATTCGCTATAGAAAGGGTAAACAGCCTCAGATAAAAATTTCTGATTTATATTCTATGCCAATTCCTGACGATATCAAATTGCAAGAAAAAATTTGCAACATTGTTGAAAGAGTCTACAGAGACTATACAGATAAAGAGGAGCTAGAAAATAAACTTAACCTGTTAATTTATGAGTTTTATGATTTGAACACAGAAGAAGTTGTTTTTGTAAAAAATTCTATTTCAGATTTTTTAAAATCTTAGCTTCTGATTCTTTATTCTTTTTTAATAATATTTTTTCTTCCTCTGGTAAATTTTTTAGAGCCTTGCCAGAATTTTTTATTTGTCGTTCATGTGATTCTTTAATTTTCTTTACTAATAGCTTGATAAAATCTTTTCTTGTGCGATATTCTGGTAATTCTGATATATTTACCTGCAATTGATTTTTGGGGTTTCTTCGAAAGGTATGGCTAATATCTTTCAAAAAATAAGATTTTATATAATCACCATTTATCTTTACGAACTTTAATCCCTTTTTTGTTTCTTCATAAAAAACATAAACATAAAGGAGATAAAAATTACCTTCTTTGATAAAGCTAACTATTTTATTTGGAGTTCCAATATCAGGATTACTGTCTTTGCTAGAAGTTTTTAATGCCTTAAAATCAATCCAGATTGTTTCTTGAAGATTATTTAAGCAGAAAACTGTTTTAGCGTCCCATGGATTTTTTGTAGCACCCTTTGGTGATTTTTCAGATTTCGTAAAGAATTTATTGCTTTTCGTATATTCAACAAACCTATCTTCAAGAAAATCACTTATTTCTGCTCCAGCCCTTGATTTGGCTGATATATTAAGTTCTTGAAAATCATTTACTATTTTCAAGATCACCTTGTCCATCTCGTCATTAATAAGATTTTCTAACTTTTTTATATCCATTTATAAATTAGTTAAAAGTTTATCAATTGTCAAATCAAAAGCTTTTGCAATTTTTTTTATATTGATTAGGGTGATATTTTTCTCCCCTCTTTCTATCATACCAATATAAGTGCGGTGAACACCTGTTCTAATAGCAAGTTCTTCCTGTGAAAAACCTCTTTTAAATCTTTCTTCCCTAATCTTTTTGCCAAATTTTTCTAGTAGTTCAATTTTATTGTGCATAGCTTTTCCCTATATTAGCTAACTATAGTATATGTTTTTGCTGGTTTTAGTTCTACATACTATAGTTAGCATATGTATTCTTATTTTAAAAATGAGGAGGGTCACTTTTACTAGTCCTGAAGTAGTGGAACAAAGATAAAAAATTACAATTTGTATATAAAATTGACTAGTGGTTAAAGATTAGGTAGGAATATTCTCTAATAGTGGTGGGTTGAAAATTCAAACAATTTTCGCTCGCGAAAACAAAAACTTGTCTTTTTAGTTTGATAAATAGTAGAATAGAACACCAATGATATTAGAAATAAAAAACTTAGTTAAAAAATTCAACGGGGTAACAGCCGTTGATAATTTATCTTTTGGTGTGGCAGAGGGAACTATAACTGGTTTACTGGGGCCAAATGGTGCGGGTAAAACCACCACCATACAAATGATTTTGGATTTAGTTACACCGACGAGCGGCGCTATAGAAATATTTGGTTTAGATATGAAACATAGCCGCGAGAAAATATTAAACCAAATAAATTTTTCTTCGCCCTATGTTAATTTACCGGGCAATTTAAAAGTTTGGGAGAACTTGGCTACATTTGCACGCTTGTATGGAGTTAAAAATATCAAAGCTAAAATAGACGAATTAGCTGATTTTTTTGGTATTCGGGAGTTTTTAGGCAAAATGACTTCGCAATTATCAACTGGTCAACTAACTCGGCTTAATTTAACCAAAGCCTTGCTCAACGATCCTAAACTTTTGCTTTTAGATGAGCCTACCGCTTCGCTTGATCCTGATATTGCCGATAGAACTCGCCAGCTTCTGTGTAAAATTAAAAAAGAGAAAGGGCTTACTATTTTATACACTTCGCATAATATGATGGAGGTAGAAGAAATTTGCGACCGTGTAATATTTATTCAAAAAGGGAAATTAAAAGACGATGGCACGCCGGATGAATTGGTTAAAAAATATGGACACAAGGATTTAAATGATCTTTTTATTGCGATAGCGAGGGAAAATCTAGATGATAGTAAGTAGAAAGTGGAAAGTTGTTAAGAAAACTACATTCTACATTCTATCTACTAAATTTCTAAATTATGAAACTTCACCGAATCAACGCTTTATTAATCCGTCACTTGTATTTATACCAGCGCAGTGTGCCAAGGCTGATGGATATTTTCTTTTGGCCGATTATAGAACTTTTACTGTGGGGTTTTTTGAGCTTATATTTAGAAAAAATGAGCTTTGGTGGGCTCAATGTGGTAACTATACTTTTAGGCGCTATAATTTTCTGGGATTTAATGAGCCAGTCACAGCGTGCTATTTCTACTACGTTTTTAGAAGAAGTTTGGGAGAGAAATCTATTAAATATTTTTGTCTCACCCTTGCGCTTAAGCGAGTTTCTAATTTCCAGTGTTTTAATTGCTGTAGTAAGAATAGTTATTGTGGGCGCAGTTATGGCTGGCTTAGCTTGGGGGTTGTATCAGTTTAATTTACTATATTTTGGGTTCTACTTAATTCCATTTATATTAAATCTTTTAATTTTTGGCTGGACCTTAGGCTTTTTTACCACAGGCATAATTTTGCGCTTTGGCAGTGCCGCTCAAGTTTTGGCTTTTGGTTTGGTATTTTTATTACAACCCTTTAGCGCGGTGTTTTACCCAGTTTCGGTTTTACCGCCAAGTTTGCAATACGTGGCTCAAATTTTACCTTCGGCACACGTTTTTGAAGGTATGCGCGCCGTAATTGCTACCGGAACCTTGCCGGTTAATAATTTACTTTGGGCTTTCGGCACGAATATTTTTTACTTGGCTTTAGTGCTTTGGTTTTTCTCTAGAATGTTTGCGAGAGTAAAAGAGAAGGGGATGTTGATGAAGTTGGATTAGTAGAATATAGTAACTAAAAATTAAGATTTAAAATCTGCGTGTATTGAGCATACGATCGTATGCTCAATACACGATAAGTTGTTAGTAAGTTTTTTTACAAAGGACATAGAAGAATGACCTAGATAAATATTAAAAAAGCGCTCGCGATGCTTCGCATCGGAGCGCTTTGTTGTGGAGGTTAATGCCCCCGAACCTGATGCCGCTAGAACGGTGTCGGGGAAATCTGATCGGACCAGCCGCCCCCTCTTCAGAGTTCGGGGGCGAATGCTATTTCAGCAGAAGCATTCTACGGACGGCCGTTTGGGCGCCCGAGGTAAGCTTGTAGAAGTAGATGCCTCCGGCGATCGGTTGGCCACTATTGTCGGTAGCGTTCCACTTGATGACGTGTTCGCCGGCGGGCATGTGTCCGCTCACCAATGTGCGTACCACCTGGCCGACCATGTTGTAGATCTTCAACTCGACAAGACCGTCGGCGGGCAAACTATACCGTATCTCGGTCTCGGGGTTGAAGGGGTTGGGGTAGTTGCCCAGAGTCAACGCTTTCGGCATTGCCGATGCTTTCGGTACGAAGGACGGCGCCGGTTCGAAGGCGAGTATTCGTTTCCCACTAGTGAACACATTGAGTTCTTGAGGAGTGATGGTACCCCATTTGTCTCCCTTTTTTCTCAAGGTGATCACGGTGGTTTTGGGTACGTCCTTTAACGTGAACAGACTACCGATAGACACGTTGTCGGGATTATCTGAACTGATGATGAAGCCCGACTCAACTTGTTCCAGCTTGTATTCGTTGGGGTCGAACTTCAGACCGAAGCCGAAATTTCTGATGTCGGCCTTGTCCACGATATCAAAGGTGAGTGTGAGGATATCGCCCTCAACCTTCTGGTCGATGGAGAACCCGGTGCCGGCCATCTCTGTGGTGGTGATGACCAGATCGCTTGGCAGGATCAGCTTGGCTTGTGCGGGTGGCGAGCTGATCAGTCCGATCAGTATCGCGGAGAGAATCATAAAACACTTCTTCATACTAACCTCCTTGGTTAATCGCGTCATACGCGACTTTTTGTGGGAAAGGACTGTCTGTTACTGTTGGATACATACTACACTTTATAAACTTGTTTGTCAAATTTGCTCTGCTGGGTCAAACTCCGTCCCTGAAAAGTATTGCCGAAGGCAATCAGAGAAAATATACTTTTCAAGAGCGGGGTTGCTTTTAAGTTTGTAATAGTTTATAAATAAGATGTTGTAAGATATCTCGTAGTTTCGGAGTCTTATGCTCAAAGCATAGATAGTAAGGCGAAAAGCCCCAATAGAAACAAAGAGAGGTCGCCTTACACATATTTAGCATAAGAGCACAATGTCAAAGAAATTATATATTGGTGGTTTGCCTTACAGCACCACTCAAGACGGTTTGAAAGATGCTTTTTCACAGGCTGGCGAAGTTGAGTCGGCTACCATAATAACCGACAAGATGACTGGCCGCTCACGAGGCTTTGGTTTCGTGGAAATGGTTAACGACGAAGACGCCGAGAAAGCCATTGAAATGTGGAACGGTAAAGATTTCGAAGGCCGTAAACTGACTGTAAACGAAGCCCGCCCTATGGGTGATAGGCCTCCTCGCAGAACCGGTGGCGGATTTAGCCGCGGCGGTAATAGCGGCGGCGGCCGAGGCGGTTTCGGTGGCGGTCGCAGAGACGAATACTAATTCGTTTTAGCAAAAAAACATCCCGATATAAATCGGGATGTTTTTTTATTGTTTATTTTTCTCCCTTTCATTTTTGCTTAAATATTTTTTGCGAAGTCGCAGATTTTTGGGTGTGATTTCTAAAAGTTCATCGTCTTCTAAAAAGTCTAAAGATTGTTCTAAGTTTAAAATTGTGGCGGGAGCCAATTGAATCATGCCATCGCTACCTTTAGAGCGCATATTGGTTAATTGCTTGCCTTTGCAAACATTAATGTCTATATCGTGCTCTTTACTATTTTCACCCACAATCATACCAACGTAAACAGGCGTGCCAGGTTCAATAAAAGTTAGGCCTCGGCCTTGGGCAACTTCTAAACCAAAAGCTACGGCTTTGCCGGCTTCGTGCGCAATTAAAACTCCCTTCCTTATTTTGGCTGGAGCTTCGCCTTGCTTTTTAAAATCTATAAAACGAGAATTTAAAACAAATAATCCTCGAGTTAAAGTTATCAGCGAGCTACGCAAACCAAGCAAGGCTCGTGTCGGCATATTGTAAACAAACCTAACGTCGCTGGCATGGGGGAAGGTGTCGGCTAATTCGGCTTTTCTTTTGGCGAGTTCGGCTAAAATAACACCACGGTTTTTTTCGGGCGTATCTATTAAAACTTCTTCCCACGGTTCCATAACAGAACCATTTTCTGTTTTAGTAATAACTTGTGGCTTAGAAACTTCCATTTCAAAACCTTCTCGGCGTAATGTTTCTAAAAGAATAGAAAGATGTAATTCGCCTCGGCCGGACAGCAAAAACTTTCCACCGCTAACTTCCATTTTCATACTTACGTTTGTTTCTAACTCTTTTTCTAATCTTTCTTGGATTTGGCGGCCGGTTAATAAGTTTCCATCTTGGCCTACAAAAGGGGAAGTATTGGGACCAACTAAAATTTTAAGCGTAGGTTCTTCTATGGCTATTTGAGGCAATGCCTCTGGTTTGGCCGGATCGCAAATTGTGGAGTTGATTCCAATACCAGCAAGCCCTGTTATAGCCACAATATCGCCAGCAACTGCTTCTTCAATTTCTTCTTTCTTTAGACCCTTCCACGCAAAAATATTTTCTATACGGCCTCTAGAATTTTCTTTTTTAGAATCAATAATAACAACCGATGTTTTGGCTTTAATTGTGCCGCGTGTGACGCGGCCTATAGCGTAAGCACCTTTGTAACTGTCGGAATCCAAAGATGTTACTAGCATTTGGAAAGGCTCTTCTTTTTTGCCTTTGGGCGCGGGTATATACGAAATTATTTTTTCGAAAAGAGGTTCCAATGTTGCGTTGTTTTCGGTATCTGGGTTTTCGGGCATATGCTCAAAAGCTTGGCCGTTGCGACCAACGGCGTATATAACCGGAAATTCTAATTGGTTTTCGTGGTGAGCCAGTTCTAAAAATAAAGAATTTATTTCTTCTAATACTTCGGCAATTCGGCGATTGGCTTTATCTATTTTGTTTATAACCACTATTGGTTTTAAATCTAGTTGTAAAGCTTTTTGCAAAACCACGCGGGTTTGAGGCATGGGGCCTTCTTGAGCATCCACCAACAAAAGACAGCCATCGGCCATATTTAAGGTGCGTTCTACTTCGCCGCCAAAGTCGGCGTGTCCTGGCGTGTCTATTATATTTATTTTGTAGTCTTTATAAATTATGGCGGCGTTTTTAGCCATAATGGTAATACCTCTTTCGCGTTCCAGTTCGCCCGAATCCATTATTAAATCTTGGCTCATTTCTTCGGCATTATCTCTAAAGGTATGAGCTTGTTTAAGCAAAAAATCAACCAAGGTGGTTTTGCCGTGGTCGATGTGTGCGATTATGGCGATGTTCCTTATTTTGGAGTTATCTAGCATTTTGACTTTAAGATGTGAAGAGCAATATTATCACGTTTTTATTTGTTTGTCCATTTGTGTTTTGATAAACAAAGAATTGACGCTACCTAACAATAAAGCTATCATAAAAATATGAATATATCGGTTCTGGAAACAAAAAAAGATTATGTGGTGCTAAAAATTCCTCGTCGGCTTATTGAGAGGTCTGATTTTAAATATTCTATTTTTAACGAGAACGATGCTTTAAAGATTCTTCGGGCTGGTATGCGCGAATACAAACAGGGTCAAACAAAAATATTAAAATCTCTGCGTGGTTTAAGACATGGAGATTGAATACTCCTCTAATTTTAAAAGAGCCTATCGCAAGTTGGTCTGGCGTGTTCAAAAGAAGGCCGAACAAAAGGAAGTTTTATTTCGTCAAAATCCTTTCTTTCCGTTGTTAAAAACTCACAAGTTACACGGCCGATTAAAAGAATTTTATTCGTTTTCAATAGACGCAAAATACAGGATTGTTTTTAAGCTGGTTGCCGCTCATAAAGCGGTCTTTTTGGATGTAGGCGATCATGATGTGTATAGGTAATGTGATATAAAGTGATTAAACACTCGGTGTTCAATCAGTAGGCTATTAAGTTAGCAATTACTGCTATATAATAGGCATATAATTACAAATTACATATGTCAAATGATAAACAAACTCAAATTTACTTCTTTGTCGCTATTTTTTTAGCGGTGCTGGGCCTTAATTTGGCCATACTCCTTCCTTATGTCGGTGCGGTGGTTATTGCTTTAACATTGGCCACGATATTTAGCCCTGTTTATAGAAAAATAAATAACCTTTTAAATAACAGAGAATCTTTGGCTTCTCTGGTTACAGTTTTTTTAGTGCTTTTAATTATAATTATACCCATAGCTTTTTTGGGCACATTAGTGGTTAAAGAATCTAGCGTTGTTTATTTAATTTTTAAAGATGGCAGTGGTGAAGCTTATGTTAATAATTTAAATCGAATTATTAATTCTAAGCTCCAGCTTATTTCGCCCGATGTTTCTTTTAACGTAAAATTGGCTTTTGAGAAAATAATGGATTTTTTTGTACGTAATTTAGCTGGAGTTTTTTCTGGTATTTCGGGCGCTGTTTTTTCTTTGTTTTTATCTTTAATGGCTCTTTATTATTTATTTAAAGATGGCGGTAAATTTAAAAAAGTTATTACAAGCTTAAGCCCACTTAACGATGAATACGATGATGAAATTTTTAATAAACTGGCTCAAACTGTAAGCTCGGTGGTCAAAGGTTCGCTCTTGGTGGCTTTGTTGCAGGGCGTTCTTTCTGGTTTAGGTTTTTTGTTTTTTGGAATACCCAACCCGGCCATTTGGGGAGCTATCGCCATAATCTCGGCCCTTATTCCTATGGTGGGTACGGCTTTGGTTTTAATTCCTGCCGTAGTTTATTTATTTAGTATGGGGTCGGCTGGCGCGGCTTTCGGTTTGTTGTTGTGGGGTTTAGTTATTGTGGGTGGCATAGATAATCTTTTACGGCCCAAGCTTTTTGAGCGAGGCATTAATATTCATCCATTTTTTATTTTGATTTCCGTTTTAGGCGGCTTAGAATTTTTTGGCGCTATTGGTTTTTTATTAGGCCCATTATTGCTTTCTTTAATGTTTTCGCTTTTAGATATATATAAAAAAGAATTTAAGAGCGATGTTGAACAAGTTTCCTAAAACTAGCTTTGGAGGTTGGAAAAATCCCCAAGACGATAAAAAATATTCTTGGACTCGCCATGTAGTGGGCAAGATGCAATATTATAGGTTGTCGGAAAGTATTATCAAGCGGATTATTCGGATGCCCAAAAGGGTAGAGAATGGTGTGGCCGAAAATACAGTGGCGTGTATGATTCCCCGTAAAAGCTCTGCGAGCTCACGGGGCAAGCCATCTAAAGGAGAAGAACTATGGGCGATGTATCAATTACAGGGTAAAAGAAAGCATATTATTACAGCTTGGCGTTATCCAGGAGTTAGCCCAATTAGAGATCAAATTCCCATTCCGCAGGATATTTTAGAAGAACTTAAAAATTTGGTGTGATCTAGCGAAATTATTATTAAATAAAAATGAAAATATTCACAATAGTTTTAATAGGCATGGCTGTGCTTTTTGGGGGATATAAATTAATATTTACCAAAAAAAGCGAAGAAGTTAAAAACATAGAAACAAAACCAATGGAACAAAATTCAGAAAAAATAAATGTTGTTTTTGTTACATCAAAAGGTAATATAAAACTAGAATTAGATTCTACTGTTGCGCCAAAAACTGTAGCTAATTTTGTTAAGCTATCTAAAGATGAATTTTATAATGGCACAAAGTTTCATCGCGTTATTTCTGATTTTATGGTTCAAGGCGGGGATCCACTTTCCAAGTCGAATGATCCCCGAGTAGGTTCTGGTGGGCCGGGTTATCAATTTGAAGATGAAATTAACCCCAAATCAATTGGAGTTAGTGATGCTACGATTCGTCAACTAGAGTCGGCTGGATATAAATACAATTATAATCTCAAGTCTTTACCAGTTGACGTAGGCTCTATCGCTATGGCCAACTCTGGCCCCAACACCAACGGTAGCCAGTTTTTTATCGTTACATACAAAGCTCAAACTCACTTAAACGGTAAGCACACTGTTTTTGGTAAAATAGTAGATAACGCCAGTATGGCGGTTGTCAGAAAAATAACTCAAGGGGATGTTATCCAATCGGTAATCGTATCTCAATAAATCCAAAATAATGAAAAATAAAAAGCTAGTTATTGATATTATCTTTATAATCATTCTTACTGTTTTAGGAATTATTTTAGTCAAAACCCAAATCCTGCCCCGTTTGAGCGGGTTTTATAAATGAAAACAATTGCTTATTATTCCGGAAAAATCGAGATAAAAAAGGGTGGGTGTTATGTTGGAGAACAAAAAATAGATTGTCCCAAAACAGGCCAATCGCTTTTTGAAAGACCTTTCATGCAATCCAGTGTTTACGAACCAGGCACAAGCAATTTAGTTATCTTACCTTCCAACCCATCCTGGGACATACGAAATGATTTTGTATTTATTCCAATCTTTTTAGCGATAGTTTTGAGTTTTTTTATCTTGGCGATATTTAAGATCAAAGTTTTTGGCAAAACCCTGGGGGAATACATAAAATCAATTTGGTATTTTATTGCGATAGCCATCGCCGCGGTCCTTTGGCAATATTTAGTTGGAGTAACCCTAGAAGGCAACTCGCTACAACTTAGAATAAGCCAGTGGCTATGGGAAGCGATGGTTTTGGCTTCCGCCTATAAGCTAAGTAAGATTTCAAATTTTGGTTATAAAAATATGTTTTTTCTGGGGGTCTTGTATAGTTTAATCATTCATGGACTAAAAGTTGCGATAAGATATTTCTTCTACGAAAAAACTCTTTGGTATGCGTTGGACAGATTTTTGTACGGGAGCTTGTTGGTAATGCTTATCGTGGTAGGGCTGGGTTTTGCCTTTATTTTGCTTCGAAATAAGAAACAAGTTGGAATTTTACATTAGATCCAAAGTTGGTGTGTGCTAGCAAGTGTTAGTATGGGCAGTTTTTACTAGCAATGGGTAACGGCTCAACGGGTTTTGCCGTTGAGCCGTTATAAAATTAAGTGTCAAACCCTCGGTGTTTAACATAAAATAACATTCTCACATTCTGCAGAATGTGAGAATGTTGTAGAATCTATCAAAATATAATAGTATTCTGATGCCAGAAAAGAATATATTTAGCGTAGTTGATTATAGAGGTAAGACGGTTGTTTTTACTAAGAAAAAATGGCAGGAAAAACAGTCCGATCATCCCGAATTACACAAAAAAGCTTTCATAAATTGTTTAAAAAGGACCATAGAAGATCCAGAGGAAGTTTGGCAGGATTACCAAGACAAGAAAAACAAAAGGTGCTATTATAGGAAATATTCAAGTTCTAGCTATGCTAAAGTTGTTGTTTGGATCAGACACAGTCCATGTAGTGTCGTAACCGCTTATGAGATTAGCGATATTAAGGAGAGTAGATATTCAGATTTAAAGAAAATATTATAAAATGCCCACAACTTTAGAGGAAAAAAAGAATATACTCAATTTTGTCCATAATCTTTCTGATACTGTAAGGGATCAAAAATGGATCTCAAATTACGATGCAGAAAATGACTCTTTCGCGATGAGAGTTCCTGATTTGTCTAAAAATTCTCATAAAAAATACTTTAACGATGAGTTCGCTTTTTATTTGAATAAAAAGAACGAAGTTGAAGGTATTTTTATAGAGTATTTTATGAGTAATTTTGTTACTCATCACAGGGATTTTAAAGCTATTACCAAAAATTTTAAACCCAAAAAAAGAAAATCAATACTTGAATTAAAAAAGAGTGAGGTTAATAAAATCGCACCTGAACTAGAATCTATAATAATTAACTCTCTGATACTAAACTCAAATCTTCAAAAATCAAGATTATAAAAGAAACTCAAAACCCCGCCTATTGGCGGGGTTTCTCGGAGGCCTAAGCCCTAATGACTACAGTATATTAAGAAACAGATTTTGTGTCAACAAACCGTCTAATGGTCACCATATACCTAAGCTTGGTGGGTCGGGTAAGGGGGTGTTATGATCTGGCTTTACTTTGATACCTTGCGGGTATATCCTAAAACCATGAAAAGGTATCTTATTTTTGCTTTAATTTTACTAGCGCCATTGTTTGCTTTGGCTCAAACTTTTGAGCGAGATCTTCGTTTCGGTTTACAGGGCGATTCTGATGTTATAAAACTTCAAGAATTTTTAGCCGATAGAGGATTATATTCTGGTCCAATCACTGGTAACTTTTTCTCGCTTACACTTAAAGCGGTAAAGAAATTGCAAACACAGGAAAATATAAGACCAGTTTCTGGCTATGTAGGTGCCAAAACTAGAGAGAAACTAAACCAATTATTTGCTTTAGAACTTAAAGATTCAGATCAACAAGCGAACACTGAGAGTGTCGCACCTGTTTCTGTCTCAACTGCACCAACAAAAACCGAAAACAACAAATTGAATGTATTGAGTTCGGTAATGGAACAAGTAGCTGCTTTGCAAAAACAGCTTGATTTATTACTGAAGAAAACTCCAATCCCTCCAGCGCAAACAGTTACTGTACCAACCCAGACGCCGACTACTATATTCCAACCAACACCCCAAAGCAATATATCATCCCAAACAACTTTAATGGAAACATTAAAAATTTCATCGGTTAATGTTGTGCCAGATATGACATCTGCAAAGATTGAGTGGGTAACAAATCGACCTACCGAAAGTAAATTATATCTTTCTGGCGGTGGGCTAACATCAAAGCTGTTCATTTCGGAAACAGGATATTCTACTAACCACTTTTCAAATATAAGTCAGCTTGTGCCTATAACAGATTATTCTTTCCAAATTACGGCAATTGGTAATAGTGGCCTTGTCAGCTACACAGACGATTTCAAGACGAAAATACCACCCCCACAATCCCCAACGCTCGATTTTGCTCCGAGACAGAGTTTTAATCCTGAGTCTGTAACTGGAGTATCGTTAGGAACTGTTGGGAAGCTTTATTGGAAATCAGCTTATACTACTTCCTGCACTGCGTCTGGAGCATGGATTGGTGAAAAACCAATTGTAGGAGAAGAAGTAGTCGCTTTTTCGCAAGTAGGGCGTTACACTTATGTACTTACTTGCATTGGAAATGCGGGGGAAAGTGTTGCTAAAAATGTTTTAATCTCTGTTAGAGATCCAAAACCACACATCATTTTCTATTTTAATGATATTCCTGCGGAAACTTTTTCTGGGAAGGTTGGAGAAACAGTAAAATTGAGATGGGAAACTTCAAATACGGGTGGTGCTAATAATTGTACAGCATCAAATTCATGGAGTGGAAGTAAATATATTGGCGGTTCGCAAAATATACTTCTTGAAACTGCGGGTGAATTCTCTTACTCACTTACCTGTATAAATGCAAGTAGCGGAGAAGGGAGAACTAATACAGTGGCGATAACAGTTATTCAATAAGTGTTTTATTACTAATGTTTGAGAAAAAAATTATTGTTCGAAACAATAATCAAGAAGAATTACTATGGGAATTAAAAAATAAGTCACCGCATATTGTTGGAGTAGATGGTGAAACAGGTGTTGGAAAAAGCACTAAAATAGCCCAGTGTATTCGTGATCGATTTGGTGGAATTATAGTTAGTGTTGATAATTACCTAGAAAAAGATAAGGGTGAATATATAGATTATATTAACTACAGATCTTTATGTCAGGATTTATCGACTTTTGCAAAGCAATCAGAGCCGTTAATTATTGAGGGTATAATGCTTCTTGATATCTTAGAGAAAGTTGATATAAATCAAGACTATCTCATCTATGCCTGTCGTAGTATGTGGCTTGATGATTGGACAGGTGAATATGGGAATTATTTTAATTGCGGATCATTAGAAGAAATAATTAAGCAACAAGAAAGTATTGTAAAAATCATTGACCCAAAGTATCGGATGGGGGGAGGCACAAAAGAAATTTATGAATATACTCATAGGCAGAAACCCTTTTTAAGGGCAGATGCGATATGGATTTTTGATGTACAATCTTCGGTGTTTAACATGAAATAACATCCTTACATTCTGCAGAATGTTGGCCAACTGCAGGTTTTGTACGTGTGGACAAGGGTATAGTAAAACTTTGCTATAATTTGGGTATATAAGATCTAGCTAACTTTGTATTGACATGTTTTTGTTTATTTTATAGAATGTACGGTCATGAGAAATTTGAATAAGAAACTAAAAAATCTAGTCAGTTTAGACCAGAAAATCAACAAGTTGCCGCCATTATCTGCGGTGGAGGAACAGACTGTAGAATCGGAACAACGATTTGAGGCTACTTACTATTCAAACAAACTAGAAGGCAATAAACTTTCAAAGGATGAAGCGCGGAAAGTTATATCATCTAATAACTAAATGACAGTTCCGCTAAGCAAAAAAGATCTCGATGTTCTTGAGGAAAGAGGCTATTGGAAGGCCTCTTCTTCGTTACATAAGAGAATTAAAAGATTGATACGAAAGAAGTTACCCTTAGAAATTAGCTATATTAGAGATGCTCATCGAATAATTTTTAACGAGTCAAATCAAAATGCTGTAGCAGGTAAGTATCGCCAAGATAACCCAGAACTAAAAAGAATTGACGGCACCCTTTTAGCTATTAGCCATTGGCATGATATTCCTAATAAAATGGCCGAACTAAATCCCCGAAGGGTAACCCTTCGGGGATAGAAAAATGAAAAAGAAGGAAAATAATTATGCGTTTATAGATAGTCAGAATGTCTATAAAGGGATTCAAAGTTTGGGCTGGGCGTTGGATTGGCTACGTTTTCGTATTTATCTTGCCGAAAAGTATAAGGTTAAAACTGCGTATCTATTCATCGGTTTTATACCAGAGCATAATGATTTATATGATGAACTTCAAAAAGCTGGTTTTGTGCTCAAGTTTAAGCCAGTGCTTCCAGACGGCAAAGGCGGTGTGAAAGGCAATATAGATGCAGATTTGGTTTTACAAGCGATGATCGATTATCCAAATTATGATAAAGCGATCCTTGTAACAAGTGACGGTGATTTTTATTCTTTGGCGCGTTATTTATATGATAATAAAAAGCTAAGCGCTGTTTTAAGCCCGCACATAAAAACATGCTCAAGTTTGTTAAGGAAATCGGCCAAAGAAAAGATGTTTTATATGGATACCCTTAGCCAAAAGTTAGGTAAAAGAAAAAGCACCGCTTAAGGACAAAACCCTAAGAAGTGCTTCTTCATGTGTATGCCTCATGTTAGCAGGTAGCTTACTGTAGGTCAATAAGCTTAATAAATGGCCATTTTTTGATACAAAAGAGTATTTTTGCGTGTTAATATCTAAGCACATCAAAATGCATAAAAAGCTATTGTTTGTCATAACTCAAGGAGTAGTAGGCGGAGCGCAAAAAAATGTATTTGATTTAGCTAATAGTTTTAAAACTTCTTACGAAGTTTTTGTGGCTATGGGAGGTGAGAAGGATTCGAATTTGGCTAGCAAATTAAGCGCTCAAAAAATACAAACTCATCATCTAAAATTTTTAGGTAGGGATATAAATATCCTTGATGATTTTTTGGTGTTTTTTGAAATATTAAAATTATATAAAAAAGAAAAGCCGGATATTGTGCATTTGCATAGTTCCAAAGTTGGTTTAATTGGATCACTGGCCGCGTTCTTTTATAAACTAAAAACTAATAACCATAAACTAAAAACTGTGTTTACGGCCCATGGCTGGATTTTTAAGGAAGATATATCTAGCAAAAAACGTTTTGTAACAGTTTTTCTTGCTTGGTTAGCGGCTAAATTTCAAGACAAAATTATTTGTGTTTCTGAAGATGATTTTAATAAAGCTCTTAAGCATAAAATAGCTCCAGCCAGAAAACTTTTTATTGTTTATAACGCTGTTAATAAAGAAAATTTTTTAAGCAAAGGAATTGCTAGGGCCGAGATCAGTAAAATGATAGGTAAAGAATTATCAGAAGATGATTTTGTAATAACTAATTTTGGTAGGTTATATAATAATAAGAGTTTAAATTATTTAATAGAATCTATTAAGGAATTAAAACAGAAGGTAATTCTAGTTATTTTTGGCGATGGACCAGAGCGTCAAACGCTCCAAGGAATGGTTGATAGTTATAAATTAGGAAACAATATTTTTTTAGTTGGTGATAAATCAAATGCTTCACAATATCTAAAAGCGTTTGATGCAATGGTTTTGAGCTCTACCAAAGAGGGTTTTCCGTACGCTCTTTTGGAGGCGGGTATGGCGGGCGTGCCTGTTGTAGCTACCAATGTTGGCGGTGTGGGCGAGATAATAAAAGATGGTGAAACAGGTATCTTAATTGAGCCTAAAAATGTTGAGGTTTTGTCTAAATCTATTTTAAAAATTTATAACGACAAAGAATTTAGCCAAAAAATATCTGTTAATTTAAAGAAGATAATTGTCAAAGATTTTAGTTTTGAGAACTTAATAGAGAAAACCGATTGGATCTATAAAGCTTAGCTACATTCCATAGCCAGCTAAATGTTATAATTGAACTAATGGAGATTGGTTCAAAAATTAAGGAGTTTTTTAAAGGAGAAATAACAACTAGTGAAACCGACTTAGAAAAGTATAGTCGGGATGCTAGTTTGTTTAAAATTAAACCTAAAGTTGTTATTTTTCCTAAAGATACTGATGATTTAAAAAATTTGGTTAAGTTTGTGTCCAAAAATAAGTCGCAAGACTCAAATTTATCTATAACTATGCGTTCGGGCGGCACCGATATGACGGGCGGGGCAATTTCGGAATCCATAATAGCCGATGTTTCTAAACATATGAATAAATTAAAGGAAGTCGGAAGCGATTATGCCGTGGTGGAACCCGGCTTGTTTTATAGAGATTTTGAAAAAGAGACTTTAAAAAAGGGCTTGCTTTTACCAAGTTATCCAGCTTCGCGTGAAATTTGCACGGTGGGCGGAATGGTTTCAAATAACGCTGGTGGAGAGAAGACGTTAGCGTACGGGAAAACCATAGATTATGTAAAAGAATTAAAGATTATTTTACGAGATGGCCAGGAATATACTTTCGGGCCTATTTCGGCAGACCAGTTAGAAGCCAAGAAAAATCTAGAAAATTTAGAAGGGGAAATATATAGAAAAGTTTCGGATCTGGTAATGAATAATTACGAGGCGCTACAGCAGGTTAAGCCTAAGGTTAGTAAAAACTCTTCGGGCTATTATTTATGGGATGTTTATAATCCAAGCACAAAAGTTTTTGATCTCACTAAAGTTTTGGTGGGTTCTCAAGGCACGCTGGGAATTATAACCGAAATTAAATTTGGCTTAATAAAGCCAAAAAATAACCGCCGGTTATTGGTGGTATTTCTTAAGGATTTAAAGCGTTTGGCTGAAATAACGCACAAGCTTTTAGAATTTAAACCAGAAAGTTTAGAATCTTACGACGATCATACTTTTAAGATTGCTATTAAACTTTTACCGGATCTGGCTAAAAAGTTAAAAGGCAATATATTTAGATTAGGTTTTAATTTTTTGCACGAATTTTGGCTTATTTTTACCAAGGGTATGCCCAAGTTGATTATATTGGCAGAGTTTTCTAGCGAGACCGCGGATATGGCCTATAAAAAAACAAAAGCCGCTGAGAAGGCTTTGGTGGGGTTTAAGTTAGATACTAAAATAACTTTGCCGGGCTATGATACAGAAAAATATTGGGTAATTAGAAGAGAGAGTTTTAATTTTTTACGCCAAAAGATAAAAAATCTACGTACCGCACCTTTTATAGACGATATTATTGTAAACCCAGATCATTTGCCAGAATTTTTGCCTCAGCTTTATAAAATTTTAGATGGCTACCCCATAATTTATACCATAGCTGGGCATGTGGGCGATGGCAATTTTCATATAATACCTTTAATGGATTTAGCTGATCCCAAGACCAAAGATTCCATACTTAGCATAAGCCGCCATGTTTACGACTTATTACTTAAGTTTAATGGCTCTATTACTGCCGAACATAACGATGGCTTAATAAGGGGGCCATATTTAAAACAATTTTTTGGTAGCGAGGTTTATAAAATATTCGAAGATTTAAAGAATATATTTGATCCGGCTAATATTTTTAACCCTGGCAAAAAAATTGGTTCTAGCTTGGCCTACGCCTTAAAACATTTTGATACCAACGAAACAAATTAAATGATATTAAAAATTTTAATATTAATACTTTTTACTGCTTTGGTTGCGGGAAGTATCTGGACAAATTATTCTGATTCTAAAAAAACAGCTAATTTTTCCGAAGAAGAGTTTATAGAAAAAACTTTAGAAAGTTTGGGCTATCCATCGTATGCTAGCGCTAGTTCTGCTTTTAGAGCAACTAACGGAGAAATATATTTGCCCATAAAAAATTTTTATAATAACCAAACAGTAAACCCGTTTGGAGTTTATCGTGCGGGCCGATTTGTAGGTTATCATTCAGGTGTAGATATAGAAATTGAAGAAGAAGATTTAGATAAAAATATTCCAGTTTATTCAATTTATGGGGGCGAGGTAACTAAGGTAGGCGAGGCCAGCGGTTATGGCGGGGTGGTAGCTATAAAACATAATTTTGAAGGTAATAAAGATTTAACCAGTGTTTATGGACACCTGCGTTTAAGGGATATTAAAGTTAGCGAGGGGCAAAAAATAACTTCTGGTTATTTAATAGGCTACTTGGGCGCGGCTTACACTAGCGAGACCGCAGCCGAAAGAAAACATTTGCACTTTGGGCTTAGTAAAAATTCAGACCTAGATATTAAAGGTTATGTGGATACTTTAGCGGAATTATCCAACTGGCTTAATCCAAGAGTTTTTATGACACAGGCTAATGCCAAAGAAAGAGAGTAATTAATGACTTTACTTTTTAGTTTTGTCGTCGTATATTCTTAATATAAGGCAGTTCTTTACTTGTTGTTAAGGAGGCAAATATGATAAAAAACGCGGTATTTCCTGGTGCTATAGGACGTGAAGCGGTGTCTTTGGTTAACGCTCGGCCCATAGCAGCACCCTTGATAAAAGCAAGGTTTCTTGGCACTAGATATGACCCTCAAGGGGCTATAACGCCTGAATTTGGCTCTAGAGTAAATACTCCAAAACCCATAAAAGTAGAAAGGCAGGGTAATAGTATGAAAGTAAATAATGTTGATTTTCAAGCAACCTCTCTAAAGCTTACTCGAAAAGGTGGAGGCATACCCAATTTTACTATTGAAAAACAAAAGACTAGTTTGACTGATAAGTTGACTGAAAAAATCGGCAAGGTCAGAAAAGCGACCCAAAAGGGTGCGGGTATAGGTAGAAATACTGATTTCTCTGCTTAACAACAAAAATAAAAGTCCCGACGTAGTATCGGGGCTTTTTTATTCCGCACTTTTTTGGTTAAAAAAGTGCGGGGGTTATTTTAAAACTTTCTTTCTTCCAGCATCAATTTTAGTTCTAATTCTCCGCCGTTTCGCAAAACTTTAAGTGGCACGCTTTCGCCGATTTTGCAGTTTTCTAAAACATCTTGCAAGTTTTTTTCGCTGGTTAATTTGGCGCCGTTAAATTCTAATATAATATCTTTTTCTTTTAAGCCAGCTTTGTCGGCTGGGCTATTTTTTACCACGGCTTCATCGCCGGGCGCATTTTCTTTCATAACATAAGCACCGGCTTCAACCGGCAACTTCAACTTATCTTTCATGTCTTTGTTTATAATTAAATATCTTACGCCTAAGAATGGTTTTCGTAGTCGGCCGAACTTTTTTAAGTCTTCTAAGTCTCTGGCCGCAGAATTTATAGGGATGGCAAAGCCAACATTTTGGGCGCCCAGTATTACGGCTACGTTTATGCCAATGGCTTCACCCCGCATATTAATTAAAGGCCCGCCCGAATTGCCGGGGTTAATAGCGGCGTCGGTTTGAACCAAGCCACGCAAAAAAGAGGGTTCGCCGTTAAATTCATTTTGAGCGGTAATGAATCTGGATAAACCCGAAACCACGCCAGCCGAAACAGTATTTTTAAATTCGCCTAAGGTGTTACCAATAGCTACCACAGTTTCGCCTAGGTCCAGTTTATTGGCGTCGGCTAGTTTAACGTAAGGAAATTCTTTATTGTTTTCTATTTTTAAAATAGCAATGTCGTTTATGGGGTCACGGGCTAAAACCTTGGCCGGGAAGTGATAGTCGTCTTCGGTTACCACAGTATAGGTAGCTTCGGGGTCTTGGACTACGTGTTTATTGGTTAAAACTAAGCCATCGCGGGAAACTATAAAACCCGAACCGCCGCCCACTTTTATTTTTTCGTGGTCTTTAGGAATTTCTTTTTTAATTTCCCCAGAATTTTTTTCTGGCGGAGTTAATACGCCACCTTCGCCAAAGTAAGGCATCTGGCTTAGCATTTCTTCGGTAATTTCTTTGGTGATAACAATGCTAACAACCGCGGGCTTAACTTTTTTGATGGCTTCAACGATTGGGTTCATGCCAATTTTATTTGCGAGCAAGGCGAGCAACTATAAAGTTGAGCACCCAGCACCTTTTTATATGTTTATAATGTTTATATTATATCAAACTTTGTTATCGAAACAGAATTTATCATTGGGTCTATACAAAAAAAGGTGCTGGGCAAGGTTTTGTTACCGCTCACTTCGTTTACGAACAAAGCCCTCACATCCTCTCCGTCACTTCTATGCCCAGAAGTTCTAGACCCGATTTTATAATACTACACACAGCTGTTATTAAAGCCAACCTTGAAGCACGCACTTCTTTTTCGGATTTAAGAATAGGCGTAGTTTCATAAAAATGGTTTACTTTCTCGGCTAGTCTTAGTAAATACTCGGCTAGGTGGTTAGGTTCGTATTTAATGGCGGAGTCGGTTATGATTTCGGAAAAATGGATTAAGTGGCGCAGTAAAGAGACTTCTTCTTTTTCTTTTAATAGCTCAACATTAAATTTTATAATTTTACTTTTATTTTTTCTTAAAATACTTTTGAGCCGAGCATAAGAATATTGAATATATGGGGCCGAAGCGCCTTTGAGGTTTAGCATTTTGTCCCAATCAAAAACGATATCGCTTAAGCGATTTTGCGAAAGATCAAAGAATTTAACTGCGCCTAGGCCAACAATCTTGGCAATTTTATCTTTTTCCCCAGCACTAGACTTGCTCCCGCCTCCGCTAAAGCTACTGCGGACAAGTCGTGTGACAGTGCGGGGCTTTGCTTTTTGAAATGATTCAGGATTAAGTTTATCTATAACTTTTCTTGCTCGACGTACTGCTTCGTCTAAAACATCGGCTAGGGGAATAAGCTTGCCTTCACGCGTGGCGAATTTTTTGCCAGTGGAATCTAAAACCATGCCAAATTTAACATGTTGCATATTTTCTTTTTTGGCATAACCCAGCATTTCGGCGGTTTTAAAAACTTGGTTAAAATAAAGCGTTTGTTGGCTGGCCACCACAATAATTATTTTAGAAGGATGCCATTTTTGAACCCGATATTTCATTTGGGCAAGGTCTCGAGTGGCATAAAGTGTGGCGCCGTCGGATTTTTGTAATAGTAATGGTGGAGTATTGTCTTTAAATTTAACAACCAGCGAGTTGTTTTCGCCACGTTCGGCAATTTTTTTATTAGAAGCGTCTGCAATAACTTGTTTTAAATAGGGTTCGAAAAAACTTTCGGCAAAAACCAAAGGAATTTTAATGCCTAATTTTTTATAAACTCTATCGAAATCTTTAAAAGATTCTTTTCTAAATAAATGCCAGATTCTTCGGTTTTCTTTATTACCTTGTTCTAGTTTTCTAAATTCCAGCCGAGCTTCTTCTTGCAATGTTTCGTCGTTTTCAGCTAAATGGCTATATCTTACATAGAGATTTAGCATTTCTTTAACGGGCGAGACTTTAAATTTTTTAGCATTACCCCACTTTTTATAAGCGGCTATTAAAGAACCAAATTGTGTGCCCCAATCGCCAGGGAAGCTCATAGCTAAAACTTTATAACCCAAAAAGTTATACATATTAACCAAAGATTGCCCGATTATGGTTGTGCGTAAATGATGCACGCCCATGGGTTTAGCAATATTAGGCGAAGAATATTCAATAATTATTGTTTCTTTCTTTTTTAAACCACTGCCAAATTTTTCTTTCTTTTTAATTATTTCTTTTAAAACCAAACCCAAACCCTTGGTGTCTATAAAGAAATTTATAAAACCCGGCGACGCAATTTCTGTTTTTAAGCCATTTTTTAAATTCCACTTCTCTAATTCCATATCAATTATATGGGCGATTTCCAACGGATTCTTTTTTAATATTCGAGCTAACACCATGGCTATGTTGGAAGCATAATCGCCATGTTCTGATTTTTCTGGTATATCAACTGAAAAATCCGGCACATTTTTTAAGCCGAATTTCTTGGATACAGTTTCACTTATAGTCTGTTTAATTTGAGATTGCATTATGAGCCAATCTTATCAATTTTGGTATTTATGGGCAATGTTTTGAATATAAAAAGAGGGAACAGCGTAAAGCTGTTCCCGTGGGGATTATTGACCGATGTTTTGCGGATTGGCGTATCTTCTGGCTTTGTCTCGCGGAACTTGGTTCATTCTTCGAAGGACTCTGCCCACGTCGGGTCGATTAATCTTGGGTCGACGAGGACCGTCTTCTGGTTCGTGAGGATCTTCTTCATCAATTGGCTTCGCTGGGCGACGCGATCTTTCGGTCATAACGCCACTCCTTGTTTGGGGTTTAGAAGAACTAGCTTAAATGTTATCTAAAGCTAAGCAATATTTTTTATTTGAGTCAATTAAATCCCCCGAAGGGTAACCCTTCGGGGGGAATTTAGAGTGATGCCGTTACGTATTAAAAGATCGGAATGTTATTTTTTCAATTCCATAATCTTATTTCTCTAAATCCTAGAGTGAACTATTGGTATTATCTAGTAATGTTTCTGGTAGGTAGGGCATTATATCTTCGCTTCTCAAAAGAATTGTATTATTGGATGTCTTTGTTAAACCGAACGATTGTCCTTTCGGTGTTCCAACATAGCAGACATGCTTATTAAGTGATCTGGCTTCTTCTACTGCTGGTACTAAATCGGTATCAGAACTTAACAAATACGCAATATCGTATTTGTTTTCTCTGGCAAGTCTTATCATCTATACTGCTATTCTTACATCTACACCTTTTTCGTGGAAGCTTTTATCTGGGTGCTGTATTAAATTACCTAATACCACGGGTATATTTTGTTGCTGTAGTTTTGCCAGTAGTTTTTGTTGATTAGCATAAAGTTTTTCAGATTTATCTTTGTTGATTCCATTTTTTCTTCTGATGTCGCCAACATAATATCTTATTTCAACCAACAGGTTTTCTTTTACTAGGTTTGTGCAGAATTTCCGATAATCAAAATCTAGTAACTTAAAAATCTCTGATTTCTCGGATACAAAGTCTTTTAATTTATAGTAGAAGTTATTTCCATCTATAAAAACTAAAGCTCGGTTTTTAATTGTTTGGTCCATAAATTAAAACTGCCGTCCTGGCTTGCGCCAAGAAGGCAGTGAGATTAGTACCCGCAGTGTAGCAGATATCTGATCTGGAAGTCAACTTGGCTGTTGATAATTGAAACTATATCATTTTGCCAAATACTAAGCGAGTTAAACGTGTCTGTGGACCTACGGGGAATCGAACCCCGACCTCATCCATGCCATGGACGTGTCATACCACTAGACTATAGGCCCGTCGTATTATCTAGAAACTGGAACCGTCATTCTTTTATTGGCAGTAAATTCTTCGCGGACCAAATTATCGGCTTTTTTAATAAAACTGCTGGCATCCAGGATTTCGAACAAAACAGGTGTATTATCTTTGGAAAAATGCACCACCATATTGCCGATTTCTTCGGCAAAATCAATAGGTTTAGCCGAAACCTCCCAACTTAAGACATCGGCATCAGGTTCGTAACGCAATTTTAATTTATTTTTTTTCATATTGTGTTTTTCTGCCAGGATAGAAAGTTATTATTTTTTTATTCCCGCCTTCTTTTTTATAAACTACCCTTAAAACATGGCTCTTGTCAAATCTCACTTGTCCAATTAGCAAAGGTGAACGGGAATGGTCTATTGTGTCTGGTTTAGTCACAGCTTTTATAACTATATTTTTTGATACTAAAATCTCGTGTTTTTTGAGGACAGTGAATTTATCCAAAGCGTGTTTGGTAAAAATAACCATAGACAAATATTATAGTTTCTTTTTTTTACTAAAAACGTAAATATACAAGATTTCTAGTATACCCAGAGTGTTGATTAACAACAAGGCTATAAACCAAGGCTTGCTGTTTAAATGGGCCGCTCTCCACAATGCACGACCCTTCCAATATATGCTCCAAACTATAAACAGTGCGAGCATTAATCCTCCCAAAGCTACACCGATGATTGCCATAGGAACAGTCCAGTTGCCAAAGTAGGTGTTCCAGTATGTTGGATCCATCATGTTGTTGTAGCCGTAGCTAAATCCATTCATCATAAATTTAATAAATTATTTTAATAATCGACCTTGTACAATGTGCCCCCGCGAGGAATCGAACCTCGATCCGCACGTTAGGAGTGTGCTGTTCTGTCCATTGAACTACGAGGGCTGAAACTAAATAAGATCATAACAAATTAGACCATTTATATAAACCCAGCAGAGTTGTGACCATATTGATTTTTGAGGTGTTTTATAGTATAAATAGGCCAATAACAAAAACAAAAATAACTCATTTGTTTTTCTCCTTAAATGGCTTATTTAGATAACAAACCTGTAAAAGATCGTTTAGTGGGCGGTAGGCCTTTAGCGGAAGCTAAGGACGAAGCGATACTAACTGCATCCTTAAGAAACCCCAACTTGTTTGGGGTTTTGGTAGATAAATATCAAGATGCTTTTATGCGTTCGGCTCAAAGAGTGGTTAAAACCCGCGAAGATGCCGAAGATATTGTTCAAGAGGCTTTTACCAAGATATACAAAAATGCCAAGAAGTTTAAAAAACAGGAAGGCATAGAATTTAAAAGCTGGGCTTACAAGGTTTTAGTTAACACTTCGTACACTTTTTATCAAAAAATTAAAAAGAAGCAAGCGGTTTCGATGGAATTTTTCGAAACCTATAAATACGACATTATGGATGAAAAGGGAAACCTTAAAGCAGATTTAGAAACAAAAGAGATTATTAATAAGGTTCTATTAGAATTACCGGACGAACTAAAAAGAATCGTAGAAATGCATTATCTTAAAGACTTATCTTACGAAACAATTTCTAAACAAGAAAAAATAAGTATTCCAGCTATTAAAATGAGATTGTTTAGGGGCAGAAAGTTGATGCAAAAAACTTTAGACGATAAAGAATTAAATTAGAAACTTTTATCAAATATAGAAGTTATAATAAACAATGAATAACCAACAGTTAAAAAACAAAATAATGAGAAGGGTTTACGCGACTTGGTTTTGGAATAAATCAAAACCCCTTTTGTTTTTACAGTTTCCGTTAACTGCTATATTTTTAACCATACAGCACGAATATGTGGCTTTTAGAGCTGTGGCCAACAATGCTTTAACTTCTTTAAATAGCCCAACCAGCGCAGTAGATTATGTTGTATCGGCTTTTCAAAACGCAGAACCGTTGGTGGCTTTCTTGGGAGTAGCGATAGTCTTGTTTACCGTACTCGCCTTAAACAGTATTGCTAGAAATGTTTTAGCCTTATCTGGCATGAATGCAAAATCTGCAATCAGAATCGACAAATAACCTTGTCACCTAGGTGTTTTAAAAAGGTCGGTTATTAGTCCAATATAAAAGGCTTCTAACATTGCGTTAGGGGCTTTTTTATTGGTATTCTAGAAGGTAGAATATAGTAGGTTGATTGTAGCAAGAGAAATTTTTCTACTTTCTACTTTCTACTATCTATTTTCTAAGTACTATTTATGGAATCTGACATAAAAGAATTATTAAAAAAGAATTTAGAAGCTTCGGAGCGAACCTTGCATTTGGTGGAAAAAATACACCGCGCCGCTTTGTGGGCCAAATTTTTTAGTTTACTCAAATGGGCTATTATAATTGGCGGTTTGGTGTGGAGCTACTTGGCTATCCAGCCGTATCTCCAACAGCTCTTGGGCATTAGCCAGCAGGTTGGTAGTTTACAAGATTCTCTGCCCAATGATTTTGACATAGGGAGTCTATTAAAAAACTTCTCGAAATAATTCCTGATTGGATTTTGCCGAGAAATAGGGAAGCGTGCTAGAGAGGTTGAATAGGCCGCACTCGAAATGCGGTATGCCCGCAAGGGCATCGGAGGTTCGAATCCTCCCGCTTCCGCATAAGAAACCCGCCCCGACTTTTGTCGGGGCGGATGTTTTATAGGGAGCGAAGAACCCATTTTAGCAGAGCCATTCTTATAAACATGCCGTTGCCGGCTTGTCTAAAATATTTGGCTCTAGGGTCTAAATCAACTTCGGGTGAAATTTCATGATTTCTCGGCAACGGATGTAGCACTATCGCCGAAGATTTTAAGCTTGCCATTTTTTCTGGTGTTAAAGAAAACTGCCTTTCTGATTCTCCGCTCATTTCTGAACCACGTTCTTTCTGTATTCTTGTTTCATAAATCACATCAACTTCTTCAAGATCTGGCCAGAAATAGTTTACTATTTCAACCTCAACTTCTTTTTTCTCTAAATAGGCAAGAATATCGCCGCCGATAGCTAAGTTCTCGGGCGAAGAAAATATAATTCTTACCTTTTTAAACTTTGCCAAAAGATAGGCAAGCGAACGAACAGTTCTACCATTTAAAAGATCGCCGACCATCATTACAGTAATTCCATCGATACGACTCAAACATTGTTTTATGGTGTAAATATCTAGCAATGCTTGTGTAGGGTGTTGGCCTTTGCCGTCGCCAGCGTTAATTATTGGTACTGAACTTACAGCAGCTGCGCGTGCAGCGGCTCCAGTCTCGTGATGGCGCAAAACGATAACGTCTGGGTAGTATTCGCAAAGTACACGGATAGTGTCTTCCAAAGTTTCGCCTTTAACTGTTGAAGAAAATTCCTTGGCGTTTTCTGTCCAGCAAACATTCATGCCGAGTCGTTGACCGGCCAGAACAAAAGAGGTTCTGGTGCGCGTGGATGGTTCGTAGAATACAGAAAGCATGGTTCTTCCTTGAAGATTTCTTGCGGTTTTAAAAATGCCCAGATGGTTCTTTTTTTCGACTTCTTCACGTAAACCATCTGCTTCTTCGAATATTTCTTTCATAAATTCTAGGTTAAACTGTTGAGCTTCTAGTATATGACGCAAATCCTGATTTTCCATGGTGTTCCTCCTTGTTTGTTAGAAAAGAGCATTGGCCTAATAGCCAAAGGAATATTAGCAAAGTTATTTCAGAATATGCAATAATTCTTTTATGAGAAAGAATGTGCATTTTATTGGAATTGGCGGGATAGGTGTTTCGTCTTTGGCTCAATATTATTTGGCTACCGGTTGGAAAGTTGGTGGTTCGGATGCCGAAAAGAGTGAAATAACGGATGATCTTAAAAAAAGAGGCGTAAGAATTTTAATTAACCCAAAAAATATTAATTTAAAAAATATAGATTTAGTTATTCATTCTGCAGCTATTAAACCCGATCATCCAGAACTTTTAGAAGCAAAAAAACTAGGAATCAAAACTCAATTATATTCCGAAGCGGTAGGTGAACTAACCAAGAAGTATTTTACAGTTGCCGTAGCTGGTTCACACGGCAAAAGCACGACCACAGCTTTAATTGGCTTAATTATGGTTGAGGCTGGGCTGGATCCGACTATAATAATTGGCACTAAACTCCGCGAGTTGGAAGGACCGCCCTTCCAGGAAGGGCGGTCCTTTTCTGGTGGGAATAATTTTCGACTAGGCCAGAGTAAATATTTAGTTTTGGAAGCCGATGAATATGCCCGTTCGTTCCATAATTATTTCCCAAAAATTGCGGTGTTAACAAACATAGATAAAGAACATTTAGATATTTATAAAAATTTAAACGGAGTTTTGGTGGGGTTTAAAAAGTATCTAAAGAATGTAGATAGTAGTGGGTGGATTGTGGCTAATGGAGAAGATAAGAACATTAATAAAGTTCTAAAAAGCTATAAGCTAAAAGCTAGAAGCTACCCGATAATTTGGTATGGCAAAGGAAATCATAAATTATCAATTCCCGGCATACATAATCAATTTAATGCCGAAGCGGCGTGGCAAGCGGTTAAGTTGTTGGGGGTTAAAAAAACTGTTGTTGATAAAGTTTTTATAAGTTATCAGGGCGCGTGGAGAAGGTTAGAAAAATTAAAAATTAAAAATGAAAAAGTAAAAAGTATTATTTATTCGGATTACGCACATCACCCGACCGAGATAAAAGCCACGCTTCAGGCTCTAAAAGAAAAATATCCAAAAAAGAAATTGATCTGTGTTTTTCAGCCACATCAGCAAGACAGATTAAATAGATTATTTAAAGATTTTATAACCGCGTTTGACGTAGCAGATAAAACAATTTTGTATCCTTTGTACAAAGTTAAAGGCAGGGATACTATCGGTAAAACATCAGAAGAGCTATCTAAAACTATTCGAAAGCCAGAAGTTTTTTATGCTTCCGATTTTAAAAAAATCTTAAAACTATTGTCTAATAATCTAGCCTCTAATTCAGTAATTGTGTTTATGAGCGCCGGGAGTTTGGACGGTAAGGTCAGAAAGCATTTTTTGCAGAACTTTATTTCTTGATTCCAACATGCTATGTTTTAGTCATGGAGTCATATGCTTTCAGAACCATTATAGAGCCCGAAAAACCCAGAGGTTATCATGGGTTTGTTCCGCTTTTACGGGGTGTGCATACTCATGGCAATACGTTGACGGAAATAAAGAAAAATCTCAAGGAGGCAATTATATGTCATGTTCAAGGGTTGTTAAAAGACAGAGAAAAAATTCCTCAAGAGAGTGAGACGTTTGAACTGGTTCAAACTTTTTCGGAAAGAGAATTAGCCGTCAGTCGAAAATAATTTTGTGCCCAAATTGCCAGTTATAAAAGTTCAAGAATTGATCCGGGTTTTAAACAAACTCGGATTTTTTAAATTTCACCAAGTCGGCAGTCATGCCCAGTTTAAACATTCCGATGGCCGTAAGACCACTGTGCCCATTCATTACGGCCGAGATGTAAAAAAGAAAATGTTGAGAGGAATTATTGGTGATCTTGATATTTCTGTTGACGAATTTATTGTTTTTTTGAAAAAATAGCAATTTTCCCAAATAAAAATCCCGCGTGCGGTTTCGCACGCGGGATTGACTTACTATGATTGAAGTCGAACTCCAATCATACTGCAAAACTTCAAGTTTAATTGCTTCGGTCTTTCATGGGAGGTGCTTCCGATTTTTCGAGCATTTCTTGTGGGCTAGAAAAATCGTGGCCGAATTCAACCTCCTCGTTCAGGATCGCCAGTACTTCTGTTAGTCCTTTTTCTTCTGCCAGTCTTTTGATTTTTTCAACTTGAGCTATGGCGGTCCGCAGTTCTTCCTTCATAAGGTCGAATCTGTATTTAATAGCTTCTCCAATTTCATTTTCTGTTTCTTCTAAACCTAAAGAAATATAAAGCATTCTTCCACCGTGGTTTAATAATCCTGTTGTGGCGTGATGTCTCACTATACGTAAAAGGTTTAATAATCCGCCTTTTTCCTGGCCATGACCAATCCTCCTTGTTTTTAGGGGTTTGAAAGAACTCTCAAAGCTTAACTCCATGTTATAAAAGTGTCAAGATAGATATTTTTAGAAAACTGTGGTAATGTTGTTTTACTAGATTTTGCCTCATTTAAAGGGCATTTTTTGTCGCTTATACACGTATGTCCACCTATACTCAAACTCAAAATATGAGCGTTTCTAAAGCCGAAGTTAGACCTCCGGTAGTTGTGGTTATGGGCCACGTGGATCACGGCAAAACCACACTGCTCGATGCCATTCGCGAAACCAATGTGGCCGAAAAAGAAGCTGGCGGAATAACTCAATCTATAGGAGCTTACGAAACCAATCGCAATGGGAAAAAGATTACGTTTATAGACACGCCAGGGCATGAAGCCTTTTTTGCGATGCGCGAACACGGGGTAAAAGTAGCCGACATTGCTTTGGTGGTGGTGGCAGCCGACGATGGCGTAAAACCTCAAACCAAAGAAGTTATTAAACATATTTTAGAAAGCCAAGTTCCGTTTATTGTTGTTATAAATAAAATAGATAAACAGGGTTCGGCCATAGATAGAGTTAAAAAGGAACTTTCCGAAAATGGAGTTTTAATAGAAGAATGGGGCGGCAAAGTTCCTGTGGCTTTGGTTTCGGCGCGCGACAAAACAGGCATCGCAGAACTTTTGGATTTAATTTTGTTGGTAGCCGAAATGGAGGAATTAAAATACGATTCCAAAAAAACTGGCGAAGGCTATGTTATAGAATCTAATTTTGATGCTCGGCGCGGCGTGGTGGCCACTATTGTTATAACAGATGGTGTTTTAAAAACCGGCGATTTAATTGTTTGCGGTACAGCTTATGGATCTATAAAAATGATGGAAGATGACGCTGGAAAAACTATTGCCGAAGCTTATCCCTCCAAACCCGTGTCAGTTATTGGGCTCGCCGATACTACACCCATGATAGGCGAAAAATGCATTGTGGTTTCTAGTGCAAGCGAAGCCGAAAGTATTGTAATCGAACACAAAAAAAAGCACGAGGACTTTTTAGAAAAAATTAAAATAGAGCCAACCGGCCAAGCCAAGGTTTTAACTATTGTGGTTAAAGCCGCGGCTCTAGGTTGTTTAGAGGCTTTGATAAATACATTAAAACAAATAAATTCGGATAGAGTTGGTTTAAAACTTTTAAAATGCGATGTGGGTGATATTGGCCAAGCCGATGTAAAAAAAGCCGAAACTACCGGTGCTAAAATTGTGGGTTTTAGGGTTAAGGTGGGCAGAGATAGTTTAAATTACGCCGAACAGCGCGGTGTAGAAATAAAAACTTTCGATATTATTTATGACTTTATTCAGGGAGTTAAAGATTTTATGAGCCATCTTTTGGAGCCAGAAATTATAAGGGAAGAGATTGGTCAAATAAGTATTTTAGCTATTTTTAGAACGGAAAAACCCAGAATGGTAATTGGCGGGAAAATATCCTCTGGGCGTTTAAAGAAAGGAATTAAATTTGAAGTTAAAAGAGATGATAAAATTTTAGGCTTAGGCAAAATAACTGGGTTGCAAAAAGGCAAAGAACCTCAAGATGAAGTTAGAGAAGGTAACGAAGCCGGTTTACAAGTAGAAAGTGATACCATAATTGCTGTGGGGGATACTTTAGTGGCCTTTGAAGAAGAAAAGAAATACCCTGAATTGTGAAATGTCTAATGTCTAAATCCCCCTACTTCGCTGAAGCTTCGCAGGGCAAGCAATTTCTAATCAAGACCCAATGTCTAAATCACAATGTCTAAAAAAAGATTTTATCATTAGTCATTTAATCATTTGAAATTGATTTGTCATTAGAAATTAGATATTAGAAATTTATGTCGTCCCAAATAAGACTAGATAAAATAAACGAGTTAATTCATAGATTCATCGCAGGTTATTTACGTCGCGAGTTAGATGTTGATGCTTTGGTAACAGTTTCTAGTGTTACTACTACGGGCAATATACAGGATTGCACTATTGGTATAACAGTTTTCCCCTTTGAAAAATCTAAAGAGGTTTTAAAAGAAATACAGAAAAATATTTACGAAATACAGCAAGAAATAAATAAAAATTTAAAAATGCGTCCTGTGCCTAAGATAACTTTTAAAATAGATGAATCTCAAGAAAAAGGCGATAAGGTTTTGAGAGTTTTAGATAAAATAGAAATCAAAAAAGAAGACTAGGCGCCTAAGCGGCGTTGGGTTTGGGAGTAATTACCTAGGGCTGTTTCTAGCTCTTTTTTGTTAAAATCGGGCCACAATGTTTCGGTAAAATAGAGTTGGCTATCGGCTACGTCCCACATCATAAAACCGGCGCTCCAGTGAGGTTCACCGCCAGTGCGAACAACTAAATCAATAGTCGGTAAATCTTTGGTGTATAGGTTGCTTTTAACTAGTTCGGGTGTAAGTTTGGTGGCTGAATTATTTTTATCCGCCAGCTGGCGGATTTTTTCTAAAGCATTTAACATTTCGCTTTTGCCATCGTAAGCCAAAAGAAAAGTTAAAAAGTGTTGGCTATAGTTTTTCGTCTTTTCTTTGATGCGATACAAAATTTCTTTTATGTCTTCTGGGAACATTTTTTCCCAAGAACCAAGAAAATCAACTTTGATTTGATTGCTATGGGCATAGCTATCTTTTTCAAAATCTTTAAAAGCCATTTTAATCAGCTTAAAATAAAAAGAGACTTCTTGAGGATCTCTTTTTTTAATATTGTCTTCGGATGAAGCCCAGAAGGTAAAATGCTTTATACCAACAGCAAAAATATCTCTAGTAATTTGTTTTAATGTTTTAGCGCCGGCTTCATGGCCCAGCCAAGGTTTTAACCCTTTAATTTTAGCCCAACGGCGGTTGCCATCGGGGATAACAGCTATGTGATTAGGCAGATTGGGTATCATTATTATTTAACAATTAAAAAACAGCATTTGTTTTGCCATTTTTTGTTTAGGTTATTTTAATATCATAAGAGTCTATACAAGGTGTGTCTCTTAAAGGAGACTCGCACTTATTTTAGCAAAAATGGAGGCACTTTACCTAGTCACGCGGGTAGTCAGTCACTCCTTGCCCGAATGACTAGGGAGAATTGCTAAAAGCCCTATTAAACATTACCTTTTAGACAGCACCACCTCGCAAAATCAAAAGCCGACTTCACTCCGCTCCGTCCTGCTGGCCGTCGCTCCGTGAAATGTCGCGGGGTCGCGTCTGGTGGCTCGGCCTTCCTCTCCTGTTCTGCTATTTCTTTTTGCTCGTTGGTGGGGGGGGGAATAAATCGTGATTGAAAAATAAAACTCAAGGCCGTATGGCCGAGAAAATTATTTTTCAAACCAATTTTTTAGTTTTTCTTCCACAATATCGCGTGGAGTAGCGTAGCGTTCCCGAGATATTCTCAAAACAGTATCTCGCTCCGCTTCGTATCCGGTGAGCTTGAGCGGCGGCATAGTGATCGCCGAGAAAGCGTGAGACATTTTCCCGTCTATGAGGAGCCGCAGGGCAATATGATGATTGTCCAAGTGCTCCAAGTCTTCGCTCGTAAATACGGGCTTCATTTCTTCCGCCAGTTCTTTGGCGTCATAGCTCCCGACGCGGAAGGAAATGACGCTACCAACATTGCCGAAAACAGCGTGCTTTATGGCCTCCGGTAGCTGATAGAGGTATTGATGGGCAAGGTTCAAATTAAGGCGGTATTTACGGGCTTCGGAGAGAATAGACGGAAAAATGTCGGTCGAGAAATTCTGAAACTCGTCTATGTAGAGATAAAAATCTTGACGGGATTCTTCGGGTATACTTTGACGCTCCAAAGCGGAGAGATACATCTTAGTTATGATGGCCGACCCCAAAAGGTTGGATTTATCCTCGCCGACTTTTCCTTTGGAGAGGTTGGCTAATAGGATTCGTTTTTGATCCATGACAAAACCGAAGTCCACCGAGCTTTTGGGTTGGCCGACAATATTCCGCATTTGCGGAGAGGTAAGGAGTTGTCCCACTTTGTTTTGAACGGGCGAGATTATTTCCTTACGAAAACGGAGGTCGTAGCTCTCATAATCATCAACCCAAAACATTTTTACAATCGGGTCTTTGATGTTAGCAACGATACTTTTTCTATAAGTATCATCAACGAGCATACGATACACGCCGAGCAAAGTTTGCCCGGGCGTGTCCATCAAAGCCAAGACGCAGTTGTATAAAATGTGTTCAAGACGCGGACCCCAAAACTCTTTCCATAAGTGCTTGAAAACGGAAATGCGGGAAGACGCGACGAGCTGTTTTTCCTCGTCGCCCTTCGCTTCAAGGATATTGATAGCGACAGGGTGTTCGGTGTCCGCAGGATTGAAATAGACG
>JAUYOV010000006.1 GCA_030697795.1 bacterium | reverse complement strand
AATAAAAAAATGGCCGAGAGTTAAAAAACTTAACTTGGTCAAATAGTGTTACAATCAACAGACAATGGATTAAAGGCGAATATACTAGTTTATTATTAATAATACCCACTAATTTAAATTGCAAAAAAGAATAAAGGCGAGGTAAAAGGAAAAAAGAAATTTAAGAAAGGTAAAGATAAAAAAAGAAGGCAACGTTAACCACTAAAAATCCCTCAACATTTCGTCGGGGGATTTTTTAATTCTATACAAAAATACCCGCGGTTTTTTGCGAGTATTTTTACTAGAAGCTATTTTACCCAAGTTATTTTTGTGATTCCAAGTTCGTGAGGATTAACCAGTTTTATCACCTCGTCTGGATCTCTTAGATCTTCCCCTCTGCCAGTATGAGAAATGGAACCATCTTCAAGAACAGGAAAAATAGGGGTTTGTTTCCCGTGTAAAGATACATAAAAAATCTTACCTTCTTCATCACGAAAAAACCCCGATTCTAAATCTTTTAAAAGAATTGTTCTAATCACTCTGGCGGTTGTATTTACCATCTGACCAACCGCTTTTTTAGGTTTTACTAAGGCTCCGTTCATCTTATCCTCCCAATTTTTATGAGTTATTTGGAACTGAAGATATGATTACGCAACTAGAATAAAATGTCAAAATTGACTGCCAGAAATAATACTTATATTATATTCTTCAGTCCTTTCTTAATAAGAAACCAAAAGAGGAGAAAACATAATGAAAAACAGAGATGGAATTGCATTTGACGATATACCACAAATTCCTGGTGTAACATTAATAGATTTAGGACAAGGACAGCGTCCAAGACTGGCAATCATGAATGGCAGACTCATATCTGTAGATGACTTGCCTAAGGAAACTTGCGATCATTCGCATTACGACGAAAGAATTCACGGCTATTACTGTTACTGCGGAAAACTCATGGCGACATGGGCCGATTAACTCTTCTTTATATCTTTTTTAATAACTCTTTCACAAGGAGGTTTATATGAATAGAATTCCGGATCACGATAGCCAAACTGTTCCGACACCGCCTATGGAGTATCAAGCACAGCAAGCTTGGCAATCTGAGCGTAAAGCTGCCGACGAAAAGTTTGTGGCGGCTGGACACGAACCGGAAGACGTTTCATGCAATCATTTGCACTGGAGATTTAGATTGCATGGTCGGCACTGCACCTGCGGAAGTATCATGTCTGACCCCGGCGATTGATCCATCTTCAACGACCCAGCGAACCTGCTGGGCGTTTTTATTTATAAAAGATATAATAAACACAATGATACTTATTAAGAAAGCTTACATATTTTTGGGAGTAGCCATTGTTTTAATAGCGATAGCATTTTGGCATAAAAATTCGCTTACAGAAAACCAACCAATACAAACTACTTACAAAGACATAATCTTTATTTTAGAAGGAAAACCCGTTAGATTAAGTTCTGATATTGTATACTTTGGCAACGAAGTTAAAGCCGATTTTAATGGTGATGGCGTGCAAGACATAGCTTTTATTTTAACTTCCCAAACCGACGGCAGTGGCACTTTTTATTATCTTGCCTTAGCCCTAGGTAAAGACGACGGTTACGAAGGCGCTAACACAGTTTTTCTTGGCGATAGAATTGCACCACAAACAACCGAATACAGAAATGGCGAAATTATTATAAATTATGCCGATAGAAAAATAACAGAACCTATGACCGCCCAACCTTCGGTGGGTGTTTCAAAATATTTTAAAGTAGAAAATAATAAATTAGTTTCTATTAAGCCTATTGTTGCAACCCCCGAACCATATTTAAATTTATGTACCAAAGAACAACGTGGTGTAGATTTTTGTACTCAAGTTTATGCGCCAGTTTGCGCCGAAGTTAATATTCAATGCATAAAAGCTCCATGTAACCCAATTAAAGAAACTTTTTCGAGTTCTTGCGAAGCCTGCAAAAACCAATTAGTAAGTTCTTACGTAATAGGCGAGTGTAAGAAATAAATTTATGGCAGAGGATTTTTCAAAAAACTTAATTAAAGATTATAAATACTGGGCCATTTATGTTCATCCTAATCAAAGCTACCTTGGTCGATGCGTAGTTTGGTGTAAGCGTGAAAACGCACTCGATTTAACTGATTCAACCCAAGAAGAACAATCGGAATTGTTTTTGGTTTTGCAAAATTTAAGAGAGGTGGTAAAAAAAGTTTTCCAACCCGATTGGTTTAATTATTCTTTTTTAGGCAACGATACTCGGCACTTACATGCTCATTTTATTCCTCGTTATACAAAACCAATGACATTTATGAGTATGGTGTTTGAAGATAAATTATATGGCCATAATTATAAAACTGATCATAGTTTCGTAACCCCCGAGGATATATTAAATACAATCCGAGACAAAATTAAAGCAGAATTATTATGATACCGCCCGTTTTGTGAAATCATAAAAAAATATTTTAAAATTATGTTAGAAAAATTTAACTCGCCAGAAAATAAGTTTATTACAGATCAAGAAGTTATTGAAGCTTTGCGCACCAAAGGCAACGAGGACACTGAAACTCGCGCCCTTTTATTGAAATGGACAGAACAAAATGAAACGGAAGCAAATAATATAAACACTAGTAAAGCTAATATCGAGTGTATTATTAAACAAGCATTACTTTATAAGGAAGCAGGATACGTTGCAGAAGCATTGGAGAGTTTAGAAAACGCTCAGCTGGCGGCATTTAATGAAAAAGAAACTGAACTATATCAACAAATTATTGCTATAATAGATAGTATAGATTAAAAATATAACTATGAAGAAAAATAGAAGTATAATTTCTTACTTTGCTAGAAACTTATCTATTGTTATTGGATTAGTGCTTATTTGGCGGGGTGTTTGGTATGTATTAGATGAAATAGATATTATGTTTGCCGACGGTAACCATGCCATAAGCGCTATTGGCGGCATAATTTTAGGCCTTATTATCCTCTATGTGCCAGATAAAGATCTAAACGAAATAAGCAAGCTTTAATTTTTAAATAAAAAAATGGAGCCCTTAACGATCGCATTATGCGATAGGCTCCTACGGGGATTTACATCCCAACTAATGTGCTTTTACTTCTTGAGTTTTCCTGCCTTGATGCCCCACTGTGCTGCCAAATCAGCAAAAGTAGTTTCACTGACTTGTTGCGGAGCTTCGGGTTTGGAAACACTCTCCGGTATTACTTCTACCAGAATATCTACTACCTCTTCCTGAACTTCGGGTTCTGGCAAAACAACAGGGAAAAAGTTGAAAACTTTAAACTCAACATCTGCCCTGGTCATGTTAGTGCCACTATCGAAGATCATAGAATAGGGAAGAAGTTTGCAGTAGTACGGAACACCTTCTTCGATTCCATGAAACCTCGTTGCTCTGATCTTTTGGCCGCGGTATTCAGTCACGTATCGAGAAGAGAAACTTTCTTCGTTTTCGGTAAAAGAGAGCCTAATCCAACCACTAAGCTCGGCTTCGAAAATCTTCCTTTGCTGAATGGCGTCGGCTTCTTCTAAAGAAACTATCTTCCTAGCATAGCCGGCATGAGCTTCGTTTTTGTAAACAACCTCACGCTTAATTTCGACGCCGTTTCCGTTGGCATCAAAATCTACGATTTCCCAATCTCCTCTAAAGGTGAAAAAGCGAGGTAGAAGCTCAACGAGCCAACCAGCATTAACATTGCTGCAACCTCTGGCAAACACTTTTGTGGTTGCGGTTATATTGGTTACAACCATCCACTTAGGATTTGCATTGATCAGGGTCGAGCTAGGATGAATATACACACCAGGACAGATCCTCAAAACAGCTGAATAAGAATGACCTCCATCCTCTTGAAAAAGATTGAAGATCAATCCAGCTGTTACAGCCTTTAACACATCTTCATCGGATCCGTTTTGCGAAATCTCAATACCTCTTCTTCTGAGAATGTCGAAAAGCTGTCTCTGGATACTTTCAACTTCCTTTAACGATTTTCCGTTGAGGAAGTTTTCGTGACACCACCCCATGGAAAACCTAGACTCGGCATATTCATGCCAGATGTTTAAATAAGTCAAAAGGTCGGATCTCTTGTCCTTGAACGCTTGATGAGCCCTGTCGGCCTCCATCTCTTTACCTTTCGGCCTGTTAAAAACATTCCTTACCGAAAGGAAAGAAGCGATGGTAACAACGGAACTCATGCAGTTGTGCTTCTCTGCCTCCAAAACCATTCTCGAAATTCTTGGTTCCAGCGGCAAACCAGCCATTGCTTTGCCAATTTCCGTGAGACCTTTCTTATCTCGCTCGATCGCACCGAGTGCGATGAGGGTTTCATAGGCTTCGCGAAAAGCGTTTAGTTCCGGCGGATCAACGAAGTCGAACTCGATAACCTTCTCGATTCCGATATCTTCCATCATCAGGACGACACCGGAAAGATTACTCCTTCGAATCTCAGGTTCGGTGAACTTCGGTCTGTTGCTAAAGTTTTCTTCTGTGAACATTCGGTAACAGACACCTGCTTGGGTTCTGCCAGCCCGACCCGCACGCTGATTACAACCAGCTTGCGAATGCTCCTCAACATCCAAACTCTCTATCCCGATTTCCGGATGAAAGTTCAGTTGTTTAACGAAACCACCGTCCACCACATAGACGACCCCTTCCACCGTAATGGAAGTTTCGGCTATGTTTGTTGCAACAACGACCTTCCTCTCTCCGGGATAAACATCGAAAATCTTCTGCTGATCCTCGGGAGAAAGAGTTCCGTAACATGGTAAGGGTACAAGACCAGAGAGCTCCAGTTTCTCGATACCGGTAATGACTTTTCTTATTTCATCTTCACCGGTCATAAAAACTAAAATATCTCCGTGACCACCCGAACAGTGAATGGAACCCACTTTGTTCACCACAGCATCAATCACGTTCATAGGATCGTAGTCACGCTCATCGTAGAGAATGTCGACGGGAAAAGTTCTTCCCGAAACATTAACCACAGGAGCGTTATCGAAATAGCGCGAGAATTTCTTCTGGTCGATAGTTGCCGAAGCAACAACGACTTTAAAATCCTTACGCCGTTTCAGTGTTTCCTTTAAAAGCCCTAGCGTGAAATCGATATTCTTGCTGCGTTCGTGGGCCTCGTCAATCATGATTACCGAATATTTGGTAAGATCAGGATCGATCTGAAGCTCGCGAAGTAAAATACCATCCGTCATGAACTTGATCTTTGTTCTGTCGGCTGTCATATCATCGAAACGAATCTGATAGCCAACAAGATCGCCGAGCTGTGTTCCCAATTGCTTAGCCACGAACGCCGCCACAGATATTGCAGCGATTTTCCGTGGCTCTGTTACACCGATTTTCTTTCCGTTAGCAAAACCGGCTTCGTAGAGAAAGAGAGGAGTCTGGGTTGTTTTTCCAGAACCCGTTTCTCCAACTACGATTACTACCTGATGCTCGAGGAGGAGTTTAATGATCTCGTCTCTCGAAGCAAAAATTGGTAGATCCATATTATCCTTAAACGAGCAGACTGCTTTTTGCCTTGTCTACTCGCGCGCACTCTGTGCACTTCCTCTTATGAGGCGTTGTAGGGCAAGGCCGCCCATGTCGGGATAAAATAAAAGCTATTTTAATGTCAACGAACTATGTACTATATAGTAGCATATTAATATGGTAATGTCAATATAACAGCAGGGCTATAAAAGCCTGTATTTTACACGACAAAACAGGTATAGTTGACACGGAAATCTATTTGGTATATAATAGGTAAATAATTTAATATCTCATCGGTTTTTGACGTTTAGAGGCGTTACTGCAAATACGCAGAATAATACCTAAAAATATAAGCTTAAGGGCTTTTGTCTGGAAACTCATGAGGCCCAAGCATTATATGATAAGCTTCAGTAATAGAGGCCCTAGAAGGCCTTTTCCTGTTAGAAAGTTTAATAATACCAGCCGTCCTCCGAATAGACGAGGCAACGGTCAAATAGGTCAATATATAAACCCAGCTAAGTTTATTAGCAAAGCGGTAGATATAGCGGCAAGCGTAGAATACATACCTGAACACAAGTTTCAGAGTTTTGTTATTGATCACAGGTTAAAAAGCAACGTATTAAACAAAGGCTATAAATTACCAACACCGATACAAGACCAAACCATTCCGCTTATTTTGGAAGGCAAGGACGTTGTTGGTATAGCCAATACCGGCACCGGTAAAACCGCTGCGTTTTTAATTCCATTAATAAATAAAGTTTATATGGCCAATAACAACGACAAAGTTTTAATTGTTGTGCCAACTCGTGAACTGGCGATTCAAATAGATTCCGAATTTAAGTCTTTGGTTAAAGGCTTACAAATGTTTTCTGTTTGCACTGTTGGCGGTATGAGCATTAGCCGACAAATTTCGGAACTTAGATTACGTAATCATTTTATTATTGGTACTCCGGGTAGATTGAAAGATCTGATAGAACGCAGAATGATTCGCTTAAACGAATTTAAAACCATCGTTTTAGACGAAGCCGATAGAATGTTGGATATGGGTTTTATACACGATATGCGTTTCGTTATGGCTGGTATGCCTAAGGACAGGCACACGCTTTTCTTTTCGGCTACAATCTCGCCAGAAATTGAACGCCTTATACACGAATTTTTAAAAACTCCTGTAAGAGTTTCTGTAAAAACCCGAGACACTGCCACCAATGTTGATCAAAACGTAGTAAAAGTTGGCGGAGGTAAAAATAAAATAGAAACTTTACACGAACTTCTTATTCAAAAAGAATTTAATAAAGTTCTAGTTTTTGGCCGAACCAAACACGGTGTAGAAAAACTTTCTAGAGCCTTGGTTGATCGGGGCTTTAAAGCCGACGCCATTCATGGCGATAAAAACCATTCCGGCCGACAACGCGCACTTACCGCTTTTAAAAATAATCGCGTACAGGTGTTAGTGGCTACAGACGTAGCGGCTCGAGGCCTAGACATTCCCAATGTTTCGCACGTTATTAACTTCGATTTGCCTAATACCTACGAAGACTATATACACCGAATTGGCCGAACAGGACGCGGCGACAAAATGGGCAAAGCTTTAACTTTTATAGATTAATGACTTCGGCTTCTCAAACCATCACCCCTCGCAGACGATATGGAGCCTCTCTATTATATAAATAGTCTTCTCCATAATGCTGCTCGAAGTGATGATTTTTACGATTTAGTTTAAGAAAATGTTAATAGACGATGTAAAAATTAGAATAGAGGCAGGTAACGGCGGTAGGGGCGCTGTAGCTTTTAATAAAAATATGAAAAGCTTGGGGCCGGTGGGTGGCGATGGCGGTAAGGGCGGCAGCATATATTTTGAAGGCATTTCCAATTTAAATGCTTTGGCTCAATTTAGATACAAAAAAGAAATAAAAACCAAAAACGGTGAAAACGGCAAAGGCCAAAACAACGACGGCGCCGATACCGCAGACACAATTTTAAAAATTCCAATTGGCACCGTTATTACAAATTTAGACACGGGTGAAGTTTGTGAAATTACAAAAATAGGCGAACAAGTTTTGGTGGCTAAAGGCGGTAAAGGTGGTTGGGGTAATTTTAAATTTAGATCTTCTGTAAACACCTCGCCAACGCAGTTTCAAAAAGGTACTCCGGGGGAGGGTTTTAGAATACGTTTGGAACTTAAACTTATTGCCGATGTTGGTTTATTAGGTTTACCTAACGCTGGAAAATCTAGTTTAATAAACGAAGTTACACGTGCTAATAGCAAAGTGGCTAATTATCCGTTTACCACATTAGAACCAAGCTTGGGGGCTTATTACGAACTTATTTTGGCAGATATTCCAGGTATTATAGAAGGCGCATCTAGCGGTAAGGGCTTGGGTATAAAATTTTTACGCCACATTGAACGCACAAAAATTTTGTTTCATTTAATCTCGGCGGAATCCGAAAATATTGCCCGCGACTATAAGGTTATCAGAAACGAACTTAAAAAATATTCCGAAACCTTGGCCGAAAAACAAGAATTTTTATTTTTAACTAAAACCGATTTAGTTACACCTGCCGAATTAAAAAAGAAACTTACAGCTATTAAAAAAATAAATAAAGATGTTGTGGCTATTTCTATACACAACTGGGATAGTATGGAGGAAGTAAAAAAGATTTTAAATAAAATTCAAGACGAAAAACTGCAACAACTAGCTTTAGAAGAAAAAGAAAGATTAGCAAAAGAAGCCAAAGCCAAAATTGACAAAGATAAATAAACTAAAATTCGCTATCAACAAGTAGCGGATTTTAGTTATCTCTCTAAAATACAACTTAACGAAAGCTTGTGGCCACAAACCTTTTCTATAGCGTCTTCTATTATTTTTTTATTTTTAACATCACTTAAGCGATCGCGATGAAAAGAATATTTAGTGCTTAGTGTGAGTGTGCTAGAAGAAGCCTCTTTGGGTTTCATCCCCAACAAAAAACCCGAAAGGGAATGATTGTGGGGTTTTACTTCTGTGATTATTTCGGTCCATTTGGATAAAACGATGTTTAAAATATTTGCATCAGAATTTTGTTGGGGAATCTGTGGTTTAGAATCGACAGACGATATAGTATCTTTTTTGGCATTAGACATTTGGATTTGATTAGAAATTATCCCTCGATTAGACTCGGGATCCTGAGCCTGTCGAAGGAGAACTTTGTCATTAGAAATTTTTAGATCCGAATTGTTAGCTAGGCCTGGCTTAGCACCATCAAACGACTCACTCGACAATAGATTGATCAACGCCACCTCTAACGCCATCTGGGGCAGGGGATAATTATTAAAATTATTTTTAGCCTGCGAGAAAACATGCAACCAGTTAGCTAGTTCCACTGCTGGAATTTTTTTAGCTTGCTCCGCCATATGTTTAAAATCTTCCTCGGCTAAATCATTTTTAGCTATTTGGGTTAATTGAGGCGAGACAGAAATCATTATAAGTTTTCTAACATAGTGGTTTAAAGATTTTAAAAGCTGGTTAACATCGTAGCCGGCGTTAACTATGTTATGTAACCAATTTAAAGCGCCAGCTTGGTCTTTGGCTAAAGCCAAAGAAACCAGGTCTTTAATTTTGCGGTGCGAAAATAAACCCAAAAGCTCTTCGGCGTTAGCTAAAGTTATTTTTTTCTCGCCGGTAGCAATAATCTGCCCCAACAGGCCTTCGGCGTCGCGAGCCGAGCCATCGGCTTCGTGGGCAATAAGTTTTAAAGCTTCAACTTCAATTTCTACATTTTCTTTTTGAGCAATATTCGTGAGTCTGCCCATAAGTTCTGCCACCGATAAACGCTTAAAATCAAACCGCTGTGTACGGGAAACTATGGTAGGCAACAAGCGATGGGCTTCGGTAGTGGCTAAAATAAAAACAGCGTGGGCTGGTGGTTCTTCTAGTGTTTTTAAGAATGCGTTAAAGGCATCCTTTGTAATCATATGGGCTTCGTCTATTAAATAGACTTTATATTTACCTGTGCTTGGCCCAAAGCGAACGTTTTCGCGCAAACTGCGAATTTCGTCTATGCCACGGTTAGACGCCGCATCTATTTCTATAAGATCCAAAAACTTTCCTTCGTTAAAACTTAGGCAATTCGGACACGAATTACATGGAATGTCGGATCCGCCTTCGCTAAAGCTTCGGCGGATGCTCAATTTGTCAGCAGAATTCACTTCTTGAATTCTGGACAAATTGGCACAGTTCAAAGCTTTAGCCATTAGGCGAGCAATGGTTGTTTTACCGCTACCGCGTGGGCCAGCAAATAAATAGGCGTGCGCAATTTTATTTTGCGCCAAAGAATTTTTTAGCGTCCGCACAACATGTTCTTGCCCAGCAATCTCGGAGAAGGTCTGTGGACGATATTTTCTATATAAAACAAGGTTTTCCATATGCTAATGTTATAATATTAATCAATCAATGACTACTGAAAAGAAAATAGCTATATTTTCTAGCTTAGGCTTTTTAATAATAATTGCCACTTTTTTGTTTGTCTCGCAAAAAAATACGTTTAACCTAGTATCATCCACAGCCTACAACATTGTTTCTAATGTCACAAATATATCTACTACTAAAAAACTAAAAAACCCACCTCACCCCATAAAAGGCATATATATTTCGGCTTGGTCTACCACAAATTCTAAAAAAATAGATGATCTTATCCAGTTAGTTAAAGAAACAGAACTTAACGGCGTGGTGCTAGATGTAAAAGATGCTACGGGTTTCTTTACCTATACAGTTAATATACCCCTTGCTCAAAAAATTGGCGCTAATAACGAAATTAAGCTTCGAAATATAGACAATTTAATAAACAAATTTCATAAAGAAAATATTTATGTGATTGGCCGTGTGCAAGTTTTTCAAGATCCGGTTTTGGCCGCTGGTCGCCCAGATATTGCTATTAAAAATGTTAAAACTGGCGAAACTTGGAAAGATAATAAGGGTCTCGCCTGGATTGATCCTTCCAGCCGTATTGCCTGGCAATATGCCGTAGACATTGCCAAAGATATGGCCATGCATGGCTTTGATGAGGTCAACTTTGATTATGTTCGCTTTCCGGCCGATGGCAATATAGAAGTAGTAGATTATCCATTTTGGAATGCGGTTCGGCCAAAATACGAACTCATCGGCAGTTTTTTTGCATATTTAGATCAAGAATTAAAAGATGTAGATATTGCTACTTCGGCCGATATTTTTGGCTTAGCCGCTTGGCGCGCCATGGATTTTAATTTTGATTTAAACATTGGCCAGCGCTTAATAGATGCTTTGCCCTATTTTGATTATGTCTCGCCTATGATTTATCCATCGCATTACCCCGATAATTTTAACGGCATTAAAAAACCCGCATCCAAACCTTACGAAATAATTCACGGCTCGCTAGCAACTTGGCAAGATTTAAAAGCTACAACTTCTTACAAAGCCAATCTGCGGCCATGGTTGCAAGACTTTGATCTTGGCGGAATTAAATATGACGCCACCAAAGTTCGCGCGCAGATTCAAGCCACCTACGACACCGGTGTAGATAGTTGGCTTCTATGGAATTCGTCAAATAGATATACTAGGGATGCTCTCCTTGCGGAATAGATTCTTTTGTGCCAGAATTTTGGATCACTGCAATGGATCTATTTGACTATCAAAACCTAGTACTCTTTGTAGCCAGACTCGTTCTGGGCGTAACTTTTGTGTTGCATGGCTGGCCTAAAATAAAAAACCCTATGGGTATGGCCGAATGGCTTAAAAGCATGCGTTTTCCTATGCCGGCGTTGTTATCTGTAATAGTAGCCGTGGTTGAATTTTTTGGTGGTTTAGCTGTTCTTTTGGGCGTATATACCCAGCTACCAGCCTTGCTTATAAGCTTTAATATGCTTATAGCAACTTTGGTTAGAAAAATAGCTAATAAAGATAAATGGGTTGGGGGCTACGAACTAGATTTGTCTTTACTAGCTTTGGCTTTGTTAATTGCTTTATACGGGCCGGGTGAATGGACATTATGAAAAAGAAAATAAAAAAAATAGAAAACAACAGTATTTCTCCAATAGCTATATTGATAGCCATTATTTTTGCTGGCGCGTTTTTCTTTCTTTATAAAGAAAATTCAAAACCAGAAAAAGTTGAGGTGGCCCAAGCAGTGCAAGACCCAACTTTCGGCTGGTACTTATACCAAACAAAAACAAATAATCTCTTCCAAATTAAATATCCCTATAGCTGGCGCGTAACTTATGGCGGAGGCTTTGTGGGCGAAGAAAATTTATATGTAGCCAGCCCAGATCAAAAAACGATATTAAAAGTGATGGCCAGATCAAACGAAAAATATACAGATGTTGAATCTCTTTTAAAAGATATAGACACAGCTAATGCCGAAGATGATAGTTTTTATTTAATTAAAGAAGAAAAAATAACCCTAGATGGCAACGCTGCCATTAGGCGCGAAGAATATTTGCCAGCCGAAAAAGCAACTACCCTGATTACATATGTATTAAAAGACAAATCTGTAGTACAATTACAAACAGATTTTATGGAATCCGATGGCTTAAATACAGAACAAAGATCTTTCCATAATTTGGTGGCCGATACGCTCAAGTTTACTAACTAAAAAAATTTTAGTTGATGGCCGAAAAAATAATAAGCGTAAAAAACTTAGGTTTTGGTTTTGGTAAAAAGCAAATTCTAAAAAATGTCACCTTTGATATTGTTGAGGGTGATATTTTAGCTATTATTGGCCCCAATGGCGCCGGTAAAACCATGTTGGTGCGCAGTATTTTGGGTTTAGATTCAAATTATACGGGCGACATTACTTGGCATAAAAAACCCGAAACCAGTTATGTGCCTCAAAAAATATCTTTTGAAAAAGGTTTTCCTTTAACCGTTAAAGAATTTTTCTTGTTTGAAACAGGCAATGATCTAAATTTTTGGTTGCCCAACAAAAAGAAAGAAAACGAGATTAAACAAAGACTAGACGATGTTAAAATTGGCCACTTAATAAACGAAAGGCTAGGCGATCTTTCTCAAGGCGAAATGCAAAGAATGCTTATAGCCCGAAGTTTACTAGAAAATCCTAAACTTATTTTCTTTGATGAACCAGCCGCTGGCATAGACATTAGCACCGAAGAAACTGTTTATAACCTGCTTTACGATTTATATAAAAAATTGAATATGACTATGGTTATGGTTTCGCATGAACTTTCCATCGTTTATAGATTTGCCACTAAAGTTATTTGTTTAAATAAAGACTTGGTTTGCCAAGGTACGCCTCAAGAAACTTTAACACCCGAGACCTTGCAGGAAATTTTTGGCCATCACGCTTCGGTTCATAAACACGCGCATGGTTTGGAACACGATCATCCGAGTTTAGAAATTAGTAATTAGAAATTAAAAATTTAGCCTAATGAATTGGCTTGAAATCTTAAATAACATCTATCCCGTACTAATAAGTTTATCGTTAGGGCTTTCTTTGCCTTTGCTAGGCGTTTTTGTAATACTGCGCCGAGAAGCTTTGCTTTCGGATGCGGTGGCACATATTATTCTTTTGGGTATTGCCCTCTCTATTACGTTTAAAATAAATGCGCTTTTGGGCATACTGGCTTTTGCCTTGCTGGCCGGTTTAGTTATTTCTTTCTTAAAAGGCAAGGCGAATTTGGGTTTAGACGCAATTATAGGAGTCTTCTTTACAACTTCTTTAGCGCTAGGTTCGCTTTTAATACCTTCGGAAGAACTTTTAGAAACATTTTTAGGCAATATAGAAAACCTAACACGGGGCGATGTTTTGTTGTCGGCCATACTGGCCATAGTTATAATTGTTAGTTTGCTTCTTAAATTTAGAAACTTTGCTTTTGTTTCTTTCGCGCCGGATTTAGCCAAAGTAGATAAAATAAATGTAAAAAAATACGAAATGTTTTTCGTATTATTGCTGTCACTGGGCGTAGCTATGGGTATTAAATTAGTGGGAACTTTATTAATAAGTGCTTTAATAATAATTCCCGCCGCTACGGCTAAGCTCTTTAGCTTTCAAATCCGCACTATGACTGCATGGAGCATGATTTTTGGTCTTCTCTCGGTTTTGCTAGGTTTAGTTACAACTACAACTCTGAATTCTCCGCCGGGGCCTACCATAATTTTAGTCAGCGCCAGCATCTTCTTTTTAACCTTTGTCCTCACTTCTATTTTTAGAAAACATCATTAACAAGAAGTAAGTTTATGGATGAAGCAAAAATAAAAATAGAAGCGTTAATTAAAAAATACGAAGAAGCGGTTAGTTCTGGCAGAGTTCAAGCTTATACAGAACAAGACACTAAGCATAGTTTTATCGCGCCACTCTTTGAGGCTTTAGGTTGGGATATTACCAATAGAAATGAAGTTTCTGCTGAAGAAAGCCAAATATCTGGCGGGCGAGTTGATTATGGTTTTCATTTAAACAGTCGCCCAGTTCTTTATGTTGAAGCCAAACCTCTTAGGGCAGATTTAAACAGAGAAGAATATGCTTGGCAGGCCATGAGATATTCTTGGAACAAAGGAGTTGATTATGCTGTTCTTACAGATTTTGAAAGTATAAAAGTATTCAGTTCACAACTGATAGAAGGCGCGTTGGCCGATCGATTGATTTTTCAAATTGATTACAAAAATTATTTGGAAGATTTTGATCGATTACAATTATTATCAAAACAATCTTTTTTAGATAAAGGGCTAGATAAATATGCTGATAAGTATTCCAAACGGCTCCAGAAGGTTTCTGTGGGGGATAAGCTATATAAAGATATTCAAGAATGCAGGCTTTTGCTTACGAAAAGTTTTAAAATACATAATGATAATCTATCCACTGACTTAATTGATGAAGGTGTTCAAAAACTTTTAGACAGGCTGGTTTTTTTAAGAGTTGCCGAAGACAGGGGTTTAGAGCCACCAATTTTAAAGGAATTGGTTCGTGGTTGGAAATCTAACGAAAAAAGAGAAGACCTATACCAAGGAATGGTTTCTAAGTTTAGAGAGTTGAATGAATTTTATAACTCTAACCTATTTTCTGAACATCCTTTTGAAAAATGGGAAGAACATGACGAAGCTACCGAAGAAGTAATAGATATTTTATATGGCAAACACGGTTATTACGAGTATGATTTTAAATTTATTCCAGCAGATATTTTGGGTGGTGTATACGAAAACTATTTAAGTTACCGCTTGGAAGAATCTAAAAAAGGAGTTTCTGTTGCTAAAGATGCCAAAAAACGCAAAGAACAGGGCATTTATTATACGCCTGATTTTATAGTTGATTACATAGTTAAAAACGCTCTTGGACCTGTTTTAGAAAAGTGCCAAAGTATTTACGATTTACAAAAAATTAAAGTACTAGACCCTGCTTGCGGTTCGGGTTCATTTTTGGTTAAGGCAGTAGAACTTATTGCCGAGAAATACAAAGATTTTAACGCGCCAGATAACACGCGCACTCGCTTACAAATATTGATTCAAAATATTTATGGCGTAGATTTAGACGAAAAAGCCGTAGATATAGCCAGATTAAATTTATTGATAAGCGTTTTAAAAGATAAAGAAAAACTTCCATCTTTAAGCAATATTAAAAATGGCAATTCTTTAATTTCGGGCACAGACGAAGAACTTAAAAAATATTTCGGCAGTAATTTTAAAGACAAAAAGCCTTTTAATTGGCGAGAAAAATTTCCAGAAGTATTTAAACAAGGTGGGTTCGATGTGATTATAGGAAATCCGCCTTATATTTTTGCGCGAGGTGGAAATTTTGATGAGAATGAAAAAGAATATTATTACGCTAATTATAAATTACAACAATATCAAATAAATACTTTCTCATTGTTTATTGAATTAGGTTTTAACTTGCTTAAGAAAAATGGTGATTTTGGTTATATTATTCCTAATAATTGGCTAACTATAAATTCATTTTCCAAACTTAGAGAGTTTTTGCTAAAAAATACTGCAGACTTAAGAATCATAAATACGGTTGAGAGTATATTTAACAAAGCTAGTGTGGATACATGTCTTTTGCTTTTTAGAAAAGCAGACTCAACAGATATTGAAGTTGGTGATATTTTAGTTGGTGAAAACCCAATTTTATCTAAACACAAACTTGAAGATTTTTACCAAAATGAATTTGTTATAAATATTTCTCAGACAAAAAATAAACAAGACTCACTTGAACTTAAAAATACAGTTCTTCTCGGCGAAATTGCAGAGGTTTCTACAGGTTTGAAAGCTTATCAAATTGGTAAGGGTAATCCCATTCAGGATGAGAAAATTAAAAAAGAAAGAAGATTTCACTCTGGTAAAAAAGAAAACGATACTTTTAGGCCATATCTTCAGGGTGTTGATGTAAAGCGATATTTATTGGATTGGTCAGGAGAGTATTTAAGTTATGGAAATTGGCTAGCAGAACCAAGGAAATCAGTACCTTTTAGTGGCCAAAGAATTTTGGTGAGGCAAATACCATCGCCACTTCCATATTGTGTCAATGCAGTATTCATTGATGATGAATACTTGAACGATATAAATAGCATGGTTATTTTTTCTCCATTAAAAGAATTCAATCTTAAATATATCCTTGCGATTTTAAATTCAAAACTTATTTCTCAGTGGTTTGCCAAAACCTTTGATAAATTTCAAAGAAAGATTTTTCCACAATTTAAAGTTAATGAACTTGCTCGATTCCCAATTTATAAAGCAACAACTGACCAGCAAAAACAGATCATTATTTTGGTGGACAATATTCTCTTGCTTAACAAGGAATTACACGAAGTTGAAAAAAACTCCAACGAATACAATAAAATTAAATCCGAAATAGAAAAAACTGATAAAAAAATTGATGTGGAAGTCTATAAACTTTACGGCTTAACGGAAGAGGAGATTAAAATTGTAAAGGGGGTTAATTAAAAACTCATGTAACGACAATTTTGTTTCTTGTTACATAAGAGCTATAATTAAATAAGATAAAGGTTCAAATCTATGAAAACTGGGCAAACATTAGATAAAAATACTCTTGGGGTCGTTTTTTATTTTATTTCTAGACTTGACGGAATATTAGGAAAAACTCATCTACAAAAACTTTTGTTTTTAGCAGATTTGTTAGCCATGAAAAAATTAAAAACTAAAATAACTTCGATAGAATATAAGAGATATAAACATGGTCCATATTCCGTAGAGTTAGATAAATATACTAACCAGCTGATTAGTTTAAACTACATTGAAGCGAAGGAATTTCCACTTCTATCCAATAGCGTTAAAAAATATACAAGATATCATTTAAAAAAGCATATTCCAATTAAGGAAAAGCTACTTAAATCTCTTGGACCGGAAAAACTATTAGTTATTGATGAAGTGGCCGATTCTTTTGGAAATTTGAGTTTACAGAATCTTTTGGATATTATTTATAATTTGCCAATCGTAAAAAACTCAAAAATGGATTCTCTGCTGGACATAGCGAAAGGAACTGATTCAAATTCAGAAGAAGAAAAAGCTGTGTTATCTGATCTACCGTTTTAGATATTATGTTCAATAAATGGGATATTATTTTTGTTACCAAATTTCCAGAAATAATCAGTTGCTCAAAATGCAATAGACCCTTTTCTATTTTAGATTACCCATGCCAGTTTTGTGGTAATAAAAATATAGTCACAAACATTATAGCAAAACCAAGACCGGCAATATTATGGCTGGATCAAGTGTCGTGGTTTAAAAGTATGGCTTTTGCAATACCATTATCTAAATCGGGGATGATTGAAGACAGATTTAATGAAATAATTAAAATTAGTGATTATACTTTTTTGCATAGCGACATTACTTATAGAGTACCAATGAGAGCTGTTATTTGTCAGGCCACAAGAATTGACGGAAATGTCCTGTCCCAGAATAAACTAATAGGCAAAATTACTGATACAAACTTAATGAACAAGATTGAAAACAAACTTTTAAATTGGGTATTTGGATAAAATTATTCTAATTTTTGACTCACTACATAGCCGTGACCGTTTAAGAATTCGCTTGCAGTTAAAACTTTAGAGTTTTCTACCTGAACTCTAATTAGTTTTATTGCGTCTTTGCGACAAGCAATATAAAGATTTTTAGATTCATCTGTAAAAACCTTACCCACTCTATATGCGACATCCGATGTCGCATATATTGATTGATCTGCTGATTGAAGTTCGACTTCAATCAGCTTAAGACGGATAGTACGGCCAGACTTATCTTTAAAAAAAGTATAAACACCCGGCCAGTTTAGGTAGGCGCGCCATTGATTGTAAATATCATCGGCTGATTTAGACCAATCAACCAAACCATCTTCTTTCTTAAGCATCTTAGTAAAAGTTGCTTGAGAATCGTCTTGAGGTTGTGGTTGGAGTTCACCCGAAACATACTTAGGTAAATCGCGCACAAACATTGACGCGCCTATTTGGGCTAATTTAAATTCTAGGGTTAAGTAATTTTCGGATTGATCAATTAAAAAAACCTCTTGCGAAATTATTGGGCCGTGATCTACTTTTCCGTCTATTAGCATTAGCGACACACCAGTTTCGGTTAAACCTTGGGCTAAAGCTGTTTGAATGGGCGAAGCCCCGCGCAAGCGCGGCAAAAGCGATGGATGAATATTTACAGTTTTGTATTTAGGTAAACATATAATATCTTTTGGCAAAATCTGGCCATAAGAAACCACGACTAAAATATCGAGATTTGACTTCAAAATATCTTCTTTAATATCCTTAATAGAAACTGGAGTTAACAAATTTAGATTTAACTCTTGGGCAAGTTTAGAGATAGGGGAAGCTATTAACTGATTTTTTCTGCCGGAAGCTTTGGCGGGTTCGGAAATAACCAAAGCCACATCCCAATTTGTTTGAGATGTTATGGTTTTTAATATAGGGACGGCAAACTCACTGGTGCCAGCAAATGCTACCTTCATGGCTCAAATTATACTTAATTGTTTTGCAAATAGCCAGTAAATTGCTACTATAAAAACAAGCAAAATATGCGCATTGGCGATATAATAAGAAACAATAAGGTTAACAAAAAGCTTCATTCAAAAGAGCATCTGTTAGCCGAAGATCTTTCCCGCTTGATGCGCGAACCTAAAAAATTCGCAGCCTATTTAGGGATCGCCAAACTTTACCACGAAAGCGATTTAAGGGGTCTGGCTAAAAGAGTTATAGAAAAAATAAACTTACCTTTGGAAGCGCGTGGAAAATACTTTTTTGGAGCTTTAAAAGGCTTAGTTAAAAAACCAATAGGAAAAATAATAAAAGACTTTCCAAAATAATATGGAAATAATTACAGGTCAAAAAAATAAAATATTGCGCTCAAAGTCCGAACCAGTTAAAGAAATCACGCCGGAAATTTTAAAGCTAATTAAAGAAATGAAAGAAGTTTTGTTAAAAGCTGAAAATGGCGTGGGTTTAGCTGCATCGCAAATTGGCAAAAATATTTGTTTATTTATAGCCGCCGAGGAAATAGCCAAAGATGGGCATACAGTTTTTATTAATCCAAAAATCACTCAAATTTCTAAAAAATTGGTTTCCGAAGAGGAAGGCTGTTTAAGTTTGCCCGGCGAATGGCACGAACTGCCCCGAGCCGACAAAGTTACTGTAAAAGCTATAGATGAAAAAGGCGAAAAATTTAAAATTCGCGTTAAAGGCCTATTGGCGCGCTTAATACTTCACGAGGTGGATCACTTAAATGGAACTCTTTTTATAGATCATTTAAAGTCTAAATAGCTAGTGCCGAAAAGTTATGATAATTGTTTACGCTGTTGCCCAAAGAATAGTTTGGCTGGTTACTTTTATTTGTAGCCGGTTTTTTGGTTCGTTTAAAATTATGGGACAAGAAAACTTAAAAAATTTGCCACGGCCGCTTATGATTATTTCTAATCATCAAGGTTTTTTTGATCCTTTAATTATTGGCACACTATTTCCTTTTTTCTCGCATTATCTGCCCATAACTTTTATGGTAGATGATCGTTACTACAAAAATATATTTTTAAGGCCTTTCTTTATTTTGACGCAAACTTTTCCTTCGTATTATGGCCAAGGGCTAGCTGTTTCGTTGCGAAAGCCTCGGCAAGTATTACAAAGCAAGGGAGTGTTTTTAATTTTTCCTACAGGTGAAAGACATAACTCTGGTTCACTCCCGCGCCCCAAAAGGGGCGCGGCGGTGCTGGCTTTGGAAATACCCGAACTTACCATACTGCCTGTTTATATAAAATTAGACCAAGGAACACAAATTATAGTGGGCCGAGCATTTAAGCTAAATAAAATCACTCCAAGCCAAGAAGTAGAAACTGTCTCACAGCTTTTAGCCGAAAAAATTTATAACCTAAACTAATTTAACAATCATACATTGAGTATACGATCGTATGCTCAATGTATGATGTGTGCAAGAAGGAAAAACAACAATGACATTTTTAGTTATTCTAGAAATTATAATTTTAACTGGGCTGGGTTTAGCTTTTTTGCTTTTGGGCTTGCCCCTTCTTTTTACGGGCGCGCCGTTTATGCCGTCTTATAGAAAAAATAGAAAAAATGTTTTAGAAGATTTATTTGAAATTGCCAAAAAAGAAAATGCTAAAAAGATCGTAGACATAGGTTCGGGCGATGGGCGAGTAGTTATAGAATTTGCCAAACAGGGTTTTGAAAGCTACGGCATAGAATTTAATCCGCTACTTGTTTGGTATAGTCGATACAAAATAAAACGTGCCGGCTTAAAAAATGCGCATATTATAAGAGGGGATTTTTGGAAAACAGATTTAAGCCAATACGACCTTGTTTATTTGTTTCAGTTAAACTATGTAAACGCCTTATTGGGCGATAAATTTAAAAAAGAATTAAAAACCGGCGCTATAATTGCTAGCGCCGGCTTCCCGATGTTTAATTTTGACCTTATTGGCCAAAAAGAGATCTTTTGGGTTTATAGAAAATAAGAAACTATACTTATGTTTGATATCGTCTTTATGGGATTAACTTTGGTAGCGGTTTCTTTAATTTTTATTTTATATATTATATATTCGTATAGCTTTATAAAGGACATAAAAGCACCTTATGTACCTCTGCCCCGAAAGGCTTTAGAAGCTGTGGTTAAAACCATGGCCATAAAAAGCAATGATGTAGTTTATGATTTGGGCTGTGGCGACGGCCGAGTGCTTATGGCCTGCTTTCGCAATGAACCGGAAGCCAAATACATTGGCCTAGATAAATCGCTGATTGCCATAACTTTAGCGAAAATAAATTTGATTATAAATAAGAACCTGAATATAAAAATCCGTAGAGGTAATATTTTTAAAGAAAACCTAACAACAGCCACGTGTATTTATATGTATTTGTATCCGAAAATCCTTGATCAACTAGAATCCAAACTAGAAAAAGAATTAGCATCTGGCACCAGGGTTATTTCCTGCAGTTTTCCACTTAAAAATAGGCAACCTGTTCGGATGGTAAATTTAGGAGAAAACAACCGTTTAGTTAAGAAAATTTTCGTGTATCAATTTTAAAACCTCAAAAGAAAATAGGTGAATGGTAAAATCCATTCTCGCTTTAACGTCCGTGTAAAAGACGGGTGTTTTTGTTATAATAAACAATAAAAATGAATAATCTTTTACAGATAGGAGAATATCGGGGAGTTAAGATTTTTGTAGATAACGATAAGAGTAACGGTTATGAGATCAGTGGTCCTGCCAGAAAAGCTTTGAGTTTTGTAATAACATCAGTACTTAATTTGCTACCTAAAAGTTTTCAGACCTATATAAAAAAATCGCATAAATCAGCCGAAGAAGTTATAGAACACGCTACGACACACCGAGCATTAGAAGTGCTTTACAATCACGGGCGAACTAACGCCTCCAACGGATTATTCCAAAAAATTGCGCACCTGGTTTGGTTTGGCGTACTTAATAACTCCCTAGCTGTAAGAAACAGGTTAAAATTAACAAAAAAAGAAATAAGCCTAGCCATAGATGCTGTAAATAAAATCAACGATAATAGACCAATAAATATTCTTAGCATAGCTTCTGGTTCGGCTAGAGCGGTAATAGAAGTTTTACAAGCACTAAATTTACCCGCTAGGCCTATTTCAGTTAAGTTTTTAGATAAAAATCCAGCCGCTGCCGACTATAGCAAAAGTCTAGCAGGGGATTTATTACAAAAGTACGATTTATCATGGATAATAGATACTGCTGGTAATTTTTATAAGCATTACCGCAATGGTGAAAACCCTGATATTATTGAAATGGTTGGGCTTCTAGATTATTTTAATCAAACAAAGACAATAGTTTTGTTGTCGTTTATATACGAATACTTACGGACAGGCGGGATTTTTGTAACAGCTAATATAATTCACAATCGGGAACAGAAATTTATTTCGCGCGTGGTAGGTTGGCCAATGATATATAGAACGCCTCAAGATCTAATTGATATGGCTTTGGCGGCTGGCTTTGAACCCAAAAATACCAAGGTCATTTGCGAACCGTTAAAAATTCACGCGGTTTTAATAGCTAAAAAATAAATGGAAATTTTTGCTATTTCTGGATTGATAAATGGCATTGCTTCTTTAAGCTTTGCTTTGTTTATTATTTATAAAAACTGGCGCGATAAAATCAATCGCGTATTTTTTTTATTGATGACAGGCATGGTTATCTGGTCGTTGGGCTATTGGCAGTGGTTATTGAGTACCAGTTACGAAACAGCCTCTTTCTGGATAAAAGTATTTTCCATTGGTTCTACTTTAATTCCGGCATTTTATTTCCACTGGATCATTTTAATTCTTAAAAAAGAAACAGAAAAACGTATCCTAAAGTTAGTCTATGGCTTAACCTTTCTTATAATAATACTTTCTTTAATATTTCCGGATTTATTTATAAAAAACATAGTACCAAAGTTATCTTTTCCATTTTGGCCGGAACCAGGCATTTTATATCATTTTTACCTTGCTTCTGTGTACGGCTTATTGGTTAGCTATGCCTTAACACTATTAATAAAAACATATAAAAAATCATCCTTAGAAATTAAAGGACGGGCATTTTATGTGATTTTAGGATCAATATTTGGTTTTGGAGGGGGACTAACAAACTTTTTTTTATGGTACAACATTCCCGTACCACCCTACGGCAACTTCCTAGTTGCAGCTTTTCCAGTTTTTTTTGGCTATGCCATGCTTAAACATAACCTTTTTAATTCTAAAGTTGTAGCCACAGAATTATTAACTTTTTCTATATGGGTTTTTCTGCTTATTAGAACGACAACCTCGTCTACACTGCAAGATTTTGTAATAAATGGCGGTATATTTATACTAACTGCTTTTGCTGGAGTTTTACTAATAAGGAGCGTTATTAAAGAAGTGGAACAAAGAGAAAAATTAGAAAAAATGAGTATACAGTTATCGATAGCTAACGATGAACTTAAAAGAGTGGACGAAGCTAAATCAGAGTTTCTTTCTATAGTTTCGCACCAACTGCGCACTCCGCTTACTGCCATTAAAGGCTATATCTCTATGATGATAGAAGGCAGTTACGGCAAACTTCAAGAAATTCAAAGCGCAACTTTGGAAAAAGTTTTTCAATCGGCCGAGCGTTTAATAGTTTTGGTGAATGATCTTTTAAACCTAAACCGCATAGAGGATGGCCGAATAATTTATACGTTTGGACCGGTGGATATAGCCCAAATGATAGACGATACAGTTTTTGATCTAAAAGCTATGGCCGAAAATAAAGGTTTAAAACTCGCTTGGATAAAACCGCACGGCCTGCCCAGGGCTTGGGCTGATGCCGATAAAATTCGCCAAGTGGTTATTAATTTTATAGATAATTCTATAAAATATACGGCCAAAGGCAACGTAAATGTTAGCCTGCGTTTAGAAAATAATTATTTGGTTTATAAAGTGCAAGATACAGGCGTAGGTATGACTCCCGAAGGTAAAAGCAGGTTGTTTAGAAAATTTGAGCGAGGCGAAGGCGGGCGATTGATGTATACCGAAGGCACAGGTTTGGGTTTGTATGTGGCTAAACTTATGACCGAAGCTCATAAAGGTATTATAAAAGGCGAATCAGAAGGTAAAGACAAAGGCAGTACATTTAGCATCACAATTCCAACCGAAGAATACGCCAGAAAGAATAATATAAACCAAAAAACCGATTGAGCCGACAAAGACAAACTAACCAGTTAAATAAACTTTGACTTTTATTTATACATGGCAGTAAAATGAATCTATGGTTAACTTAACTAAAAAAGACATCCAACAATTATTGGGCGTTCAAACTAAAGAACTCACTAAAGAACTCAAAAGCTATACCGATGAGCAGACTGAAAAGCTGGCTAGAATAGTCGCTGTTGCATTTGAAAACCAAGATAAACGCCTTGATCGGCGGTTTGATGATTTGGAAAAGAAACTAGATGTGAGAAAAATTATTGAGGAACATGAAAGAAAATTTGTTAAGCTAGAACAGGCTTTGAATCTCAAGTTCTAAAAAATCACCAACTCAACCTCAAATTCTATCAAAAAAATACCCACAGGTTTTTCCCTGTGGGTATTGTTGAGCCAACTACAGAACCTCGTGTTTGATAATTCAATACAAAAAAGCTAGAATAAATGCTATATGCAACGGATTTTGATATCTAAAACCCCTGAAAACAAGGGGCAAAGTGTTAGTGTTTACGGCTGGATTTGGGGCAGGCGCGACCACGGCAAGCTTATCTTTATAGACGTTAAAGATAGAACTGGCGTCTTACAATGCGTCTTTTTGCCAAATAATACTGAACTACATAAACTGGGTGATAGCCTGCGTACGGGCTTTGTGGTGCAATTGGAAGGCCAAGTTTCCGAACGCCCCAAGGGTATGATAAATTCGGAAATTCCTACAGGCGAGGTAGAACTTCAAGTTACTGCGCTTAAAATTTTAAATGAGAGCCTAACTCCGCCTTTTGCTTTGGATACAGACGGTTTAGAAATAGGGGAGGACACACGAATGAAATATCGTTATCTAGATTTGCGCCGAGATAGGCTTCAAAAAAATATTTGCACGCGTTTCCAGATAATTCAATTTATTAGAAACTGGCTTGCTAAAAAAGAATTTGTAGAAATAGAAACTCCTATTTTAACTAAATCGACTCCCGAAGGCGCCCGCGATTATGTGGTACCTTCGCGCTTACAAAACGGCAAGTTTTATGCCTTACCTCAAAGTCCGCAACAATATAAACAACTTTTAATGGTGGCGGGGTTCGAAAGGTATTTTCAAATTGCCAGATGTTTCAGAGACGAAGACACTAGGGGAGACAGACAACCAGAATTTACCCAGCTGGATTTAGAAATGTCTTTTGTGGAAAGAGAAGATGTTATGGCCCTAAATGAATCTTTACTGACTAACTTGATAAAAGAACTCTTTCCAAATAAAAAAATACAAGAAACTCCTTTCCCCAGAGTCAGTTACGCCGAAGCTATGGAAAAATATGGCACCGACCGACCGGACTTAAGAAAAAATAAAAATGATAAAGATCTGTTAGCTTTTTGTTGGGTGGTTGACTTTCCTTTTTTTGAAGAAATTAAAGAGGATAAGAAAGTGCCTGCACTTCGAAGCTCCGAAGGAGCGAAGAAGTGGACGTTTACACATAATCCGTTTTCTAAACCAAAAGATGAACATATAGAATGGCTAATGAATAAAGAAAATATAGATAAAATTTTAACCACGCAATACGATATAGCTTTAAATGGTTTCGAAATCGGCGGTGGCAGTATTCGTAACCATAAACCAGAACTGCTAAAGAAAGTTTTTGAAATTATGGGTTTTTCAGAAGAAAAAATTTCTTCTAACTTTGGGCATATGCTTACAGCTCTAGGTTACGGTACACCGCCTCATGGCGGTATTGCTTGGGGGTTAGATAGATTGGTTACTTTGCTTACGGGTGAGCCAAACATTCGTGAAGTGTTTTCGTTTCCAAAAACAGGCGACGGCCGGGATTTAATGATGGATGCACCTGCGGAAATTTCGGAAAAGCAGTTAAAGGAATTGGGAATCAAAGTAATCGAGAAAAAGTAATTATTTTAGAGTTTAGTTTTTAGGGTTTAGAGCTTTTTAATAGATGTATCATATAAAACTTCAAAAATTTAGAAGGTTGCAAAAACCATTGAGATGAGTATTGATGATTTAATAAAGTAAAAAAATGGAAAACAAAAAGAAGCCCTTTGAGGTTTTGAGAAAAAATGAACAGGTTCAATTACTTAAAAGAGATTTGATAAAAATGCCAGAGCATGACGGTGAATATATACATGAATATACTACACCAGAAAACTTAATAATTACTGTAACTACAAAAACAAAGAACAGAAGAAATTATATATTTGGGGGTCCCATTTGGTGTGCTATAGTAAATTTTTCTGATGAGAAAAAATTGAAAGTAAATTTTCTAAGTCCACTCAAAAAATCATACATCGTAGAATGGGTTAAAGTAAATGAAATAACTTTACATTTTAACACGAAATAATGGATTCGTTCGCTAAATAAAATTACTTTTAAAATTGAGACAAGAAAAAATCAAAATCCGACACTTGAAACCTTAAAGAAAGTGGCGAAAGCCCTTGAAGTTAATGTTGGTGATTTAATAAAATAAAAATATTAAAATTTTTAAAAAGTATTCAAGAATAGCTGTTCTGCTACTAACTATTGTGGCGGGTTTTGTTTTAGCTCAAGTTACCAAAGCACAAACCGAGTGTACTCCTTTTATATATTCCGACTGGAGTGTTTGCTCTGTTGATGCAAAACAGACGAGAACGGTATCGTCGTTAGGTCCAGAGACTTGTACTGGGGGCGATCCAGTTATTAGTCAGGCCTGCAAACGACCACTACCAAAAATAACCTCAATATCTCCGAGTGCGATTAACTATATTCAAACAGCCCCAGTCGAGATTATTGGTGAATATTTTGGAACCAGTCAGGGTTCGTCAAGGGTTTTCGGCCCCAATAATCGCGGACAAACTACAGGCACTTGGACAGATACAAAAATTCTCGTCTACCCTAGTAACTTTGAAGACCCGAGAAATTTTTATCTCGTGATAGAGAGATCTCATTCATCAGAAACATCGCCAGTTAGAAGTAATGCTTTTCCTCTTAAAATCATTCCATGGGGTCCTCCTAAAATAACCAGCGTAACGCGAAAGATAGTTACATCGCAAGGAACTGAGGTATGGATCCACGGAGAAAATTTTGGCATGCCAGGCAACCCAGATGTTTCGGTAAGCAACGCTCGAGTTTATGAAACGAATGGCACTAGCCATAAAATAGTGCTTAGAGAGCATGATGTGATAAGGGTTTTAGTTAATCTCGACGATTTGAAAAGACCATATGGCAAAACATCTTTTTATGTAAAAGTTAAATGTCTTGACGATGAATGTTCTAGTGCTGTAGATGGGCCCGATGGTAAGGACTATATAAGTAATTCCTTCTCTGTTGATGTCGCCAGTACTCCACCGCCTTGTACTACAGACATTTGGTCATGTGGTGATTGGAACACTTGCTCACTAGAGGGCAAACAATCACGCAGTTGCACGAAGACTTTTGATTGCTCAGATGTTGATACTCCGTCTCCGTCAGTCGCACAAGTATGTACTTATACGCCCCCACCCTGTATCTCGTGGACATATTCTGCATGGAGTACATGCTCGGTAAATGGACAACAAACGCGACCGATTACTTCCGCATCGCCAAACGGCTGTACTGGAGGTAATCCTATTTTAAACCAAAGTTGTACGCCTCCACCAAAGCCCATAATCCCTATACAACCAACTTGCGATGCCGATACATGGACTTGTGATGATTGGAATTCTTGCTCACTTTCAGGAATACAAAATAGAAGCTGTAGAAAAACTTTTGATTGCTCAAGCGTAGAAACAGCACCGCCAACAACTGACCAATATTGCGAAGCACCAAATAGACCTACACAACAAATACCACAAAATAGTTCTGATGAAATTTCAAATCAAGATGCTATAATAAAATCTACTGTTAAACTTTTGTGTCCTGTTGATGCGAAGAGAGCTAGTCAAGGTTCAGGTACGATTATTGATTCTAATGGGACTATTTTAACTAACAAGCATGTTATAGCTGGGACATTAGGTTGCTTGGTTGGATTTATAAATGACTTTAATGATGAGCCATATTTTGGAGACAGACATATAGCCGATATTACAAAAATCTCACCCAATCAAGATATTGCCATTCTAAAAATTAGAAACCCTCAAAATAAAAATCTGACAAGTGTTGATATAACAAAAAGTAGTAGTAATCTTCGCTTGGGTACTAAGGTTACTACATATGGCTTCCCTGCGAAATTTGGCACAAAAGTTACATACACAAGCGGAGATTTTAGCGGCACAGATGGAAGTTATATAAAAACGACTGCTATATTGGAATACGGAAATTCTGGCGGAGGAGCATATCTTAAAGACGGAACATTTATAGGCATACCCTCTGCCGTAGTTAAGGGTGAGTTAAACGCGCTTGGGTATATATTGTCTATAAATACAATCAATTCTTGGTTGGGTAATTCAGGTATTACCTATAGCGGTACGAGCAATAATAGTTATTCAAGGGTTTCTATTTTGGAAGATATAGATCTTAAAAAACTTGGCTCTTTAAAATTATTCATTCCCGATACAGATACTAAGGGCAATCTTGCCGTACCTACAACAAATCAAAATATACAAAAAACCACAGAGCAACCTAAAACTAATCAAATACAAAAGGAATCAATAGTTATTGAACCTGCCGACAAAAATCAAAAAATAAATTCAAAACAGAATAATCTAAAACCATCAGAAAGTGTACAAAAAATAAAAGAGCTGCCAAAAAGACTTTTCCGTTGGTTGAGAAATCTATTTTAGTCATATGAAACTGTAAAAAATATGTATCAACTAAAACTAGCAAAATTTGAAGGCCCGCTAGATTTATTACATCAACTTATAGAATCTAAAAAATTAGAAATAACCGAAATATCTTTAGCCGAAGTCGCTGGTCAATTTTTAGATTATTTAAAAAGCTCTACTAACTTGGCTATGGCCGATATGGCCAATTTTTTAAATATTGCCGGCCGTTTGGCTTTAATAAAATCGCGCGCACTTTTGCCTTTTTTGAAGCTGACCGCAGAAGAAGAAAAAGATATTCAAAGTTTAAAAGACCAACTGGCCGAATATCAAAAACTTAAAGAACTAGCTAAAGAGATTCATAAGTTGGATATAAAAGGCAGTAGATATTATAACCGAGCTTATTTGGCTAAAATGGAACCTGTTTTTTATTTTCCTAAAAAATTAACAGGTGAAGCTTTGTCTGATTCTTTAACAAGCTTAATAAGCACAATTACTTTGCCCCAAAGAATTCCTCAAGCCCAGCTTATAGAAAAAGTTTCCTTGGCAGAAAAAACAGCGGATCTAGAAAAAGATATTAAAGAAAAACTAGAACTAAATTTTTCTCAAATTGCCGATACCGCTAACCCAGAAGTTAAGTTAATAACATTTCTTTGTGTGTTAGAATTGTTAAAGAGTTTAAAAATTACCGCCCAACAAAATTCTAATTTTGAAGATATAAAATTGCGATGGCTAAACCAGTAAATTTGATTAATTTAGAGCAAGTTTTAGAAAGCCTTCTTTTTGCTTATGGCGAAAGTATAAGCGTAAAAAAATTAGCTGAAGTAACTTCGGCCTCTAGTAACAATGTAGTTTTAGCTTTAGAAAATTTAAAAACTAACCTAGAAAACAGGGGCATCAAACTTATAAACAAAGAGGATAAATGGCAATTGGTTTCGGGAAAAGAAGCATCAGAATATATAGAAAAGCTTGTGAAAAGCGAGATACAAGAAGAATTAACACCCGCCAGTTTAGAAGTTTTAGCTGTGGTGGCTTATAGAGGCCCAGTTTCTAAAAGCGAGGTAGAAGTGTTAAGGGGTGTAAATTCGGCTTATGCTTTGCGTAATTTAACATTAAGAGGCTTAGTAGATAAAAACGATTCAGCAAAACCCCAAACTTACCAAATATCTTTGGGCGCTTTAAAAAAATTAGGTTTAGCCCAAGAACACGAACTGCCAAAATATAACGAATTAAAGGCTGAAACACTTAAAACAGAAAAGCTACTTCAAAACTAATGCGACAAATTTTATATATCTTAATTGGTGCGTTCGTTATTATTCCTACGTTGCTTTTGTCTTACCAAGTTGGCACGCCTAAATATATGGCGGCCAGCGCTTATTTTAACACTCCCGCTTTAAATTCAAATATCAAGAAAAAATCTACCCCGCTGGTAAAAGTAAAAATTCTGCCTCAAAAAAATATTGAAATTCCGGAAATAGAAACAGAGGCAGTGGCTGTGTTAGCTTGGGATTTTAAAGAAGATTTTTATTATTATTCCAAAAATATAGATGAACCTCGCCCTATAGCTTCACTCACCAAACTTGTGACTGTGGCCCTGGTTTTAGATTATGCTAGCCCGCAAGAAACAATGTCTATTTCGGCTAGAGCCATTAAAAATGAGGGTAACAGCGGTAATTTAAAAGAAGGGGAGATTCTTACCATGAAAGATTTACTAGCTGCTGCTCTTTTAGAATCTTCCAATGATGCGGCTTATGCTTTAGCCGAACATGTTGGTTCAAAACTGCAAACCAACCCCGAAGCCAAAGCCACGCCCGTTAGAGAATTTGTAAGAATGATGAACCTAAAATTTAACGACTTAGGCTTACTACACTCTAATTTTACAGACCCCACCGGCCTAGAAGATATAAATTCTTTTAGTACAGCTAGCGATTTTTCAAAATTTATAAAATACCTAAGGGAAAATCCTAAATATACTTTAGTTTGGGATATTTTAAAAATGCCAAGTTATAACACTCAATCTTTAAACGAAGTAGCTATTCATAATTTTAAATCAACTAATCCTTTTCTAAGCGAATACACCAACGTTATAGGTGGAAAAACCGGTTTTACCAATAGAGCCCTAGGCAATATGGTTTTACTGACCACGAGTTTAAATAATACCGAAACTATATATTTAGTGCTGGGTTCTAACGACAAGTTTAATCAAATAAGAAAATTAATAAACTGGGTAGAAACAGCTTGGTCTTGGCCAGCTATTAATACGCAAACCTAACTATGCTAGATGTTTCATTTCAAGTCGCCAGAATTTTAGCTTTAGCCTTTGGAGCTTTTGCTGTGGCTATGGTTTTAACTCCATGGTGGACAAATATTTTATATAAATACCGCTTAGGCAAGCAAATACGCACCGAAGGCGCGCCAGTTTTTGCTGCTATGCATAAAGATAAAGAAGGTACGCCCACTATGGGCGGGGTTATTATTTGGTTAACAATATTAATTCTTACCGCGGGGCTAGCCTTATTAAAAGAATTTATGCCCAACAGCTTGGCTTCTAGCCTTAGTTTTTTATCTCGGCCTCAAACGCTTTTACCGATAGGCATTATGATTTTTTCGGCCATTATAGGTTTAGGCGACGACCTGCTTGGGGTTTTTAAAATAGGTCCAAAGGGTGGTGGGTTAAAAATGCGGCATCGTTTAGTTCTTTACACAGTAGTAGCTGTAATAGGGGCGTTATGGTTTTATTTCAAATTAGATTGGACAACGGTTAAGGTTCCATTTTTAGGGAACTTTGATATAGGAAGTTGGTACATACCTTTTGCTGTTTTTATTATCGTGGCTACATCTTTTTCGGTTAATGAATCCGATGGCCTAGACGGCTTGGCTGGAGGCTTGATGCTAACGGCCTTTGCCAGCTATGGCTTAATAGCTTTTTTTGAAGGCAAATACGAACTTAGTGTTTTTTGTGCAGTGGTGGTGGGCGCCCTGCTTTCTTTCTTATGGTTTAATATCCACCCAGCCAGATTTTTTATGGGCGATACCGGCGCTATGCCGCTGGGCGTAACTTTGGCAGTTATTGCCTTACTAACCAATGCGACTTTAGTTTTGCCTCTTATAGCTTTTGTGCCTATGGTGGAATCGGCTTCGGTTATTATTCAAGTTATAAGTAAAAAATTCCGTAAAGGTAAAAAAGTTTTTCTTTCGGCCCCAATTCATCATCACTTTCAAGCCAAAGGCTGGCCCGAAACCAAAGTTACGGAAAGATTTTGGATAATTTCAGCTGTTATGGCCGCCCTTGGTATTATCATACAACTGATAGGTAAGTAGTATGCTAAAATAAATTCGAAGCACGAAATTCGAAATCCGAAACCCGCCTCTGTTAAAACTACGGCGGGCAAGCAAATTCAAATGCATGATATTGCTGTGCCCTACGAAGCTTTAGCGAAGTAGGGTTTAGGATTTAGATATTTGAATTTCGAGCTTGTTTCAAATGGCTTTTGATATTCTCATAAAAAATGGTTCTGTGGTTGATGGTACGGGCAAACGCCCTGCTTTTAAAGCCGACGTTGGTATTGTGGGCGATAAAATTTTTGAAATTGGAAATCTGGCTAAAGCTAAAGCCCAGACAGAAATAAACGCTTCAGGTATGGTGGTGTCTCCCGGATTTGTTGATGTTCAAAACCATTCCGATAGTTACGGCAGTATTTTAAACGACAATGTCTTAGAAAGTATGGTCCGTCAGGGTATAACTACAATCCTGATGGGTCAGTGTGGCTCATCTCTAGCGCCTTTGCTTAAGGGTTCTTTAGTGTCGGTTCAAAAATGGGCCAGCACCTCTGGGACAAATATAAATTGGTCTAGCATGGCCGAGTTTTTAGATACACTTTCCAAAAGAAAAATTAGCCTTAACGTAGCCACACTTACCGGACACGCCACCTTGCGCAGAGATTTTGTAGGCGATTCAGTTAGGCCTTTAACACCTAAAGAAGAAATGCAGGTTAATACCCTTTTAAAAAGATCTTTAGCCGAGGGTTCATATGGGTTTTCTGTTGGGTTGGCTTATAGTCACGAAAGGCTAGCCAGCGAAGAAGAAATTATTAAGCTCCTTAACACAACTAAATTTTCTAACGGAGTAGCATCTTTTCATTTAAGAAACGAGGGCGCTGAAGTTTATGCCTCCTTAAACGAGGTTTTGGGTTTTTTACACCATGCACCAGTTAAAACCAAGATTAGCCATTTAAAAATGTTGGGCGAGAAAAACATAGCTGCCGCCGAAAAACTATTGCGAATGTTTGATGTAGCTTCAAAAAGTGGCGCAAATTTAAGTTTTGATGTTTACCCCTATACAGCTTCAGCCATTATTCTTTATCTCTTGCTTCCAGAATGGGCTATCGTTGGCGGTAAAAATGAACTTATTAAAAAAATAAAAAATAGCGGCACACACGAAAAAATAGTCCGTGATATTGAAAACAAAAACTATCCTTACGAAAAAATAACCATAGCGACGAGTGCTCTGGGCCAGCTTTTTGTGGGTAAAAGCCTGGCTCAAGTCGCGCGCGATCAAAACATTTCTGGCGCCGAAGCTATATTAAATTTATTGTTGGCCGCTCGTGATCAAGTTACTGTATTTTGGAACGATATAGATGAAACTGTTTTTGAAATTTTGTTAAAACACCCCGCCAGCATCATTGCTTCGGACGGTTCGGGTTACAATAACGAAGTTAAACCAAGAAACGCCGTACCACATCCACGTTCTTTTGGCACCACTGCTAAAATTTTGGAGCGTTACGTCAAAGAAAGAAAAGTTTTAAGCCTAGAAGAAGCCGTATATAAAATGTCGGCTAAGCCAGCCGAATGGTTGGGTCTAAAAAATAGGGGAGTTATAGCCAAAAATTTTTTTGCCGATATAGTTATTTTTGACCCAGTAAACATTAAAGATAACTCGACATTTGAAAATCCTTTAAAATATCCTTCGGGGATTAAAAACGTTTTGGTAAACGGAAAAATTGCAGTAGGTGAATCTGGTTTTTCCGGAACTCTAGCGGGCCAAGTCCTAAAAAGAGGTTTTAAAAAATGAAAAACCATAGTAAAGCGGCCACAATGTTTATAATGGCTACTGCTGTTTTGGTTTTGCTGGGTATAGCCGTAATGACCAATGCCTCTATACCGCTATCTCAATCCAATCACGGCGAAAGTTTTTACTATTTTAAACACCAAATAATATATGGCCTAGGCCTAGGGCTTTTGGCTTTTTTTATTTTTTATAGAATCGACATAGCCCTACTAAAAAAACTGGGCTTGCCCCTGCTGATTTTTGCTATAATTTTGTTGGGTTTAGTTTTTGTACCTAAAATAGGCTTGGGCGCCTTAGGCGCTCAACGCTGGCTAAGTGTGTTTGGTTTTTCCTTTCAACCTTCTGAATTTGCCAAACTGGCTTTAGTTATATATTTAGCTCACTGGCTAGAATCAAAAAAAGATAAAATTAAAAAACCCATTATGATTTTTCCTTTTCTGTTGTGGACAGGAATTATCGGGGGGTTAATAATTTTGGAACCAGATATGGGCACGTTTATAATAATCTGCGCTACGGCTTTTATAATGTATTTTATGGCCGGAGCTGATTTAAAAACTATGGGTTTAGTTTTTTTAACTGGAATTATTTTACTTTTTTCTTTAATTGCTATAGAACCCTATCGTAGAGAAAGATTCACTTCATTTCTTAACCCAAATAAAGACACCGCCGGTTCGGGTTATCAATTAAAACAAGCCTTAATAGCCATAGGTTCTGGAGAATTCGTGGGCTTAGGCTTAGGCAAAGGTATTCAAAAATATAACTACTTGCCAGAAACCATAGGCGATTCGGTTTTTGCCGTGGTCTCGGAAGAGCTTGGTTTTATTGGTGCTGTATTGGTTTTACTAACTTTTTTAATTTGGATTTTGAGCGGGCTCAAAATAGCCTCTCTGGCTAGAGATCTATTTTCACGCTATTTGGTTATAGGCGTAGTAGCTTGGCTAGGCACACAAGCTTTTATTAACACACTTGGCATTTTAGGTATGATACCTTTTACAGGCATCCCTTTGCCTTTTATAAGCTATGGCGGCACCGCTTTAATGATAGAACTCGCCGCCGTGGGTATGGTGGCTAATGTGGCTAAAAATAAATAATAGTAACTCAAAGTAAGGAACTGGCAAAATATCTACGGTCAACAATTTATGCTATAGCATTTTTTAGTGACCATTGCATTATTAAAGAAATTTATATCTATTTTGTCTGCATACCGCGAGCATACGATCGTATGCTCGCGGTATGTTTGTGCTTGACGAAATTAATGATTATCGGTTAGTATTTCGCTATAAGTTCCTTTACATAAACCGTCTCCGAGAGGAGACACATATTCCCGAGAGGGAATAAACCTTCGAGAGGAGGGTGTTATGGATGCTATTACAAAGAAACTAGGGGTAATCTTGTTTGGAAATGATACACGCCAAGACCTAATGGCTGTATTTGAACAACTGATCGCATATGATCCGTTGAGCCAAAACAAAGAGCAAGCTCGCGATCAACAATATATAGTACTGCAATTCTGTTTAGGAAATCTGAATCCAGAAGCAACTGCCAAAATTGTGACTGCTCTTTCATTAAGACCGACTTGGGGTTATAGCTGGGTTGAAATGCTCAGTGACGAAATTTTTAGAAATGGCTTGGGCACAGCTCAATCTTTTGCAGGTTCTGTGCTTGGATTGTTCAGGGCAAATGCTTTGATAGACGCAGGCTGGCAATCAAAGCATGAGTTTCGCCAAGCTTTTTCTTACGCTATACTGTCTGCAATTATTTGCCAATCTGGTCCAGCAAAAGCTGCGATAAGAATGGCTGAAGAAGGATATGAAGCTACTATTTCAGAAGTTGTAAAAGCATATGTAAGGTGGGAAGTAAATGATAAGTGGCAAGTCACATGCCGGAGAAATGAAGTTGAGACTATACTTCTAGAAACTGTAAAAAAAATAGACTTCGCTGATCCAGGATTTGAACTAACTCCGATAGGGAAAATAATCCTTGATCAATTGGCTTATGCCCTATTTGGAATGTTTTCGCCAAGAGATAAAGCCAAAGTGCTAGCAACAAGGAGTTATGCAAGAACTTAGAATCTATCAGGCAACCGGCAATCGGTTGCCTGCTTTTTTATTTAAAAAAATACTGCTAAAGTAAGTATATGAAAAACCCTAAGATAATGCTCTGTGGTGGGGGAACTGGTGGGCATGTTTTACCCTTGGTAGCCGTAGCTAGAGCCATCAAAAAACTAGCGCCAGAGGCAAAAATATATTTTGTTGGTCCAGAAGAATTTTCGCTAAACGCCTTGCGAGAAGAAAGCGTAATTGTTAAAACCATAATCGCCGCCGGTAAAATAAGGCGATATTTTTCGTTTAAACATATTTGGGAAATTATTAAAATTCCTTTTGCATTTTTTCAATCTTTAATAATAGTAGTTTCGATAAATCCAGATGTGGTTTTGGGCAAGGGCAGTTATGGTAGTGTTTTACCTGTATTAGCTGCCGAAATTTTATTTAAGAAAATAATCATACATGAGTCCGACGCAATACCGGGGCTTGCTAATAAATTCCTTTCTTATGTAACCAATAATATTGTCGTATCTTTTGAAGAAACTAAGAATTTTTTCGCGGGCAAAAATATTCAGGTAGTAGGTAATCCGGTCAGATTAAAGTATCTGGATTTAACCAAAGAAGAAGCCGAAAAAATTCTTGATTTTCCACCAAAGGAAAGTACACCGAGCTTACGATCGTATGCTCGGTGTACGATATTTATTAGCGGGGGATCGCAAGGCGCACAGAGAATAAATAAAGCTATTTTTAAAATACTGCCTGATCTATTAGAAAATTTTAATATGATTTGGAGCGTGGGCGCGGCTAATTATCAATCTGTCCAACACCTGGTGTTGGACAATAATTTAAAGATCGTACCATTTTTAAACGAAAAAGAGTTGGCTTCTGCTTATACATTATGCGACATTGCCATTGGTCGAGCCGGTGCTGGAACAATTTTTGAACTGGCGGCTTTTGGTAAACCAAGCATTTTAATTCCCTTAGAAAGAAAAAACGGAGATCAACCGGTCAATGCGTCTTCTTATGCCAAAACTGGGGCTGCTGTTGTTTTAAAAGAAAATGAACTGGACAAGCTAAAGGAAGTAATTGAAAAAATATTAAATAACAGTTCGGAGTTAGATTCAATGAGTGAAAATGCCAAAAAATTTGCTAAAATAGATGCAGCCAGCCAGCTGGCACAAATCCTTTTGGATTTGGCCAAATGACCAATTTCTAATTACTAATTTCTAAACTTAGTCATTAGATATTAATAGTTTGATTAGAAATTAGATATTAGACATTAGAAATTTATGAAAGTGAAAACCCGTATTGCTCCCAGCCCCACCGGCTATATGCACGTTGGTACGGCTCGTACCGCGCTTTTTAATTATTTATTCGCCAAACAAAATCATGGTGAATTTTTATTGCGCATAGAAGATACAGACATAGCAAGATCCAAGCCCGAATACGAAGTAGATATTACAAACGGCCTAGAGTGGCTGGGTTTAAATTGGGACGGGGGAATTGTTAGGCAGAGTGAACGCATCGAAATATATAAAAAATACGCAGATAAATTAGTGAACTCTGGTAAAGCTCAAAAAGTAGAAAGCGAAAAGGGTGTGGCTATAATTTTTACGATACCCGCATATAAAGAAATTATATTTAAAGACGAAGTTCTAAGAGCATCAATAGGCTTTAAATCCAGCGATCCAGAAAATATAGTGCTTATAAAATCCGATGGCAATCCTGCTTATAATTTTGCTGTTGTTGTTGACGACCATGAAATGGATATTACCGATGTTATTAGGGGACAAGACCACACATCAAATACCCATAAACAAGTTGAGCTAATTGAAGCGCTTGAGTTTAAAAGGCCTAGGTATGCCCACCTACCTTTAATATTGGCGACTGATCGTTCTAAGCTTTCCAAACGTCACGGCGCTGTTTCTGTAAACGAGTTTACTAAGCTAGGCTATTTGCCAGAGGCAATGCTTAACTTTTTAGCTTTAATTGGCTGGCATCCCAAAGACAATAGAGAGATATTTAACTTAGACGATTTAATAAAAGAATTCGATATTTCTAGAGTCCAAATATCAGGTGCTGTTTTTGATAATAAAAAACTAGATTCTATAAATAATCACTATATAAAAAATATGGTGCCGGCGGAAATTGCTAAATTTATAGCACCGTATTTAGATATGTATGACCCAAACGAGGCCCAGCTTATAAAAGTAGCTCACTTATTTAGAGATAGATTGAATATATTTTCCGAAATAAAAGAACTGGCAGGTTTTATATTTGCTTTACCAGTTTATGAAACAGACTTATTAAACTGGAAAGAATCGCCAAAAGAAAAAACTAAAGAAAATTTAGAGACAGTTTTAGCTATATTAGAAAATATGCCCGAAAATTCGTTCGATATAGACACCACCACCACCGAACTTATGCCTAAAGCCAACGACATCGGCCGAGGCGACCTATTGTGGCCTTTAAGAGTAGCGCTCTCCGGACTCGCCAAATCTCCAAGCCCTTTTGAAATTTTAGATGTACTGGGTAAAAAAGAGTCTGTAAGAAGAATAAAACTAGCTATTGACAAAATATAGTAAAATTTGCAATTATATGTCAGACGTGCACAATTAAGTTCCTTAATAGAAAGGGGTAAATATGATAACCATTGAATTTGGAAGAAAATTCATAGTTAGGCTTTGCATTTCATACCTAATACTGGCTATGGGAATAGTTGCATCAATGTTTTGCCTTGCTGTAGAAATCAGCGAAAAAATAATAATGAACGGACTTTTCATATACAGCATATGTTCGATGTTGCTATACTGTGTATCTGAAAACAAAATTCTTCAAAACTTAGAAGAAAAAGGATGGTAAGAATACTTAACCCTATAAAAACAGCAAGTGCGTGGTCAACAAAAACACGCACTTTTTTTATTTCCAAGAAGTCCCGCAGAAACTGCGGGAGGGAATCATTTATGTTAAAATGGCTAATATGAGGTTTAGAAAAACATATATTTTGAAGTATTTCTTGGCTTTTTTTTGTTTGGTATTAATTTCCGTGCCTAATTTAGCCGAAGCTGACCAATTAGATAACTTGAAAAGTGAGAGAGATAATTTACAAAATAATATTGACGAACTAGAGGCCAAAATTACCGAATACCAAAAAAACTTGGATTCTAAAAGGGGAGAGGTAGTTTCTTTAAAAAACGAAATAGCCACTATAACCACCCAAATTAGCAAACTTAATTTGGATATTAAAAAGACCGAAAACCAAATTCATATTACTCGCCTTGATATTAAAGAAACTCAAACAGATATAGAAAAAACCCAACTTAGCATCGGTGAAAAACAAGAAGTCTTAGCTAGCATCTTAAGAGAGCTTCGCAAGTTTGATGAAGAGAGCTTGTTAGAAAGAGCCTTAAAATATAAAACCCTAACCGAGGCTGTAAAACAAACAGAACATTTAGATTCTTTGCAAAAGAAAATGAACGATGTTCTTAAAGATACCAGACGGTTAAAAAATAATCTAGAAAATAAAGAAGTAAATTTAAAAGAAAATAAAAAAGAACTGGAAAATAAAAATACCCAATTATCTGTTCAGAAATCTGCCCAACAAGAACAAAAAACTAGAAAGGATACAGTGCTTAAGGTAACCAAAGGCCAAGAGCAGATATATCAACAATTGTTAAACCAAGTAGAACAACAGCAAGCTGATTTGTTATCGCGTTTAGCAAAAATAGAAGAACAAATTTTAGTTGAAAAAAACTTTGTCAGTTATTTTCAAGCCGAAACAATACCTAGAGCCGGCACAAAAATATTTGCTTGGCCCGAAGATAACGCCAAAATTACTCAAAGTTATGGCTTAACCAGATATGCTAGGCGGGGTGCTTATGGCGGTCAAGGACATAACGGCATAGATATAACTGCTGGCTTAGCCAGCCCCATAAAAGCTGCAGCCGGAGGCAAAATTGTTGCTAAAGGATTAGAATCCTGCCAAAACTATATTAAGCCTTCTTGCAATGGCTATTGGGGCAATTGGATTGCAATTCAACACCCCGGAGGCTTGGTAACTTTATATTCTCATATGTCTAAAATCTCTAGCCAATCTGTGGGTGATGAAGTTTCTGTTGGGGATATTTTAGGTTATGAAGGCGCTAGCGGTAATGTTACTGGACCCCATTTACACTTTTCTGTGTTCACGGAGTTTTTCACTTATAAAGATCCCAAGACGGGGGAGTTACGTATAAGTTATAACTATGGGAAAACTTTAAACCCGTTGGATTATCTATAACTGTAGCAGGTGAGTTACGGACAGCTTAATTTAATAAGAAAATATTTTGCGATGTTACTTAAAAAGTAATGTTGCAAAATATTTTCCAGCTTATACGACATAGTCCCATTCTTGCCTTGTCTTCTTAATGGACTATGTCGTATAAGCTACATTGTGCGACACTTACTTATCCACACCCTACTCTAGCCCTTGACAGTTCCCAGCAGGTCTAAACCCAGACGATTTAGCCTCTACTATAGATGCGAAGTAAATTTTATTTTCTGCTTTCATCCTTAACGCTCCCGCGCAATTTTCGTAGTGATAAATTTTGCTATCCCTGTTCCCTACAATCTTTTGAGCCGGTAATATTATAGCCGCAACATTGGGCTCACTCTCCTCTACCGCAGATGGGGCACTCTCTTTTTTAACAGTTGTTTTGTTTTTGACAGAATCATCTGTAACAATTTTATTTAAATCGGCAGTATTAACAATAGTGCTTTTTATATTTAGCTCGGCTGTTTTATATTTAGCGCTCAAACGGCCTAAGCCGAAACTGATCACACCAACTAAAACTATAACTGTAATTAAAAAAACCTGATCACTATGGGGTTTTATTTTTTCTATAAAAAAGTTTTTAATCTTAGCCATAAAACTTTTATAAAACTTTCCCAGATTATGTTTAAATTAAACTTAGATGTACCTGTTTTCCTTTCGATAAAAACTATAGGCACTTCGCAGATTTTGTAACCCAACTTATGGGCTTTATATGTTGTTTCTATTTGAAAATTATAGCCAGTAGAACTTAAAGAATCTAAATTAATTTTTTCTAACACTTCCCTCTGCCAACACTTAAAACCACCTGTTAAATCTTTATAAGGTAACCCCAAAACCAACCTGGCATATATATTGCCAAACCGACTAACTAATTGGCGTAGTAAGTCCCAATTTTCGATTCCACCACCCTTGATGTATCTGGAACCTAAAATCACATTGTACTCCCCTATCTTGTTTAGAAAATCTAAAATATTTTTAGGGTTATGCGATAAATCGGCATCCATTTGAACAATATAATCGGGCTTTTCTTTTTGACCCAAAATAAATTTAAAAGCTACAGCATAAGCCGTGCCCAAGCCCCTTTTTTTGGATCGGTGAATAATGCTTATGGGATATTTAAGCTTGAGTTCTTCGACCAACTCGCCCGTGCCATCGGGTGAATTATCATCCACCACTAGCATTTTTAAATCTGGCAGGCCCAAGCCAAAAATCTGCTTCACTAGCCTAGCTATACTATCTTTCTCATTGTAAGTTGGAATCACCACCACAATCTTAGCCATGCTTTAATCGTAGCAATAATTTAACCCAAAAGAAAAAGGCACCGTACCCAAAGGTCGTGCGCCTGAGTTCTAATCTCCATTGACTATCTACCCAACAAACCTCGCAAAATAATTTCCATAGATTTTAGCTGATCGCTCATTTGACTGTAGACCGAGGCCGAAGGCGTGGTGGATGCGGTTGATGGCGTTGGTGCGGCCGCAGTTGTGAGGGTAATAAAAGTATAGTCGTTGCTTGTTGTAAGATTTCCAGCTCCGTCTTTGGATTTAACTCGGTAATGGTAGGTACTGGCTGGAGTTAAACCTGTTAAACCTATAGAGTGTTCAGTTTTCAGAGTGGTAGTGACTGTTGTTGAATTTCCATAAGAAGTTGTCAAACCGTATTCCACCTGCGAATCCGATGCTTCATTGGTAAACCAAACAATAGTGGCACTGTTAGCGGCCGGATCCATTGTGCTTACTGAAGAAATCACCGGCGGTGTGGTGTCGGCGTTGGAGGCAGACGCAATGACCGTAAATGATAGAGATGCAGCGATTGTTGGACAATCTGTAGTACCTGTAGCACCATAGCATGCGCGAGCGGTGTAGTTTCCCACCGAGGAAAGACCACCAAAACCGTCGATACCGGACGTTGCAGTGTGACAGCCGATGTTTGTTATAACTCCAGCGGGGTTGATTATTCTCATGCACACATAAACAGTTGAAGGGCAACTGTATGTCACATAACCATTCTCACCGAGCACGTATGTGGTTTTATTATTTGAGAATCCAAGTGTTAAATTCGAGCATGTTGCAGTGGATGAGCTACCGCTGGCCGCAAGGGTAATAAAAGTATAATTAGTCATTGAGGCAAAATATCCGTCTATATCTTTAGATTTAACCCGATAGTAGTAAGTAGTATTTGAGTTTAGACCAGTTAAAGTTACGGAATGATTGGTTGTTAGTGATGTATCAAGCGCCGATAAATTTCCAAAAAGGTTATTCAAACCATATTCTATCTGCGAATCGGACGGTTCATCGGTAATCCAGGTAATAATTGCCGAGGTGGAAGTGATGCTGGTTGCCACGACCGAAGAAATAGTTGGCGCTGTCCTATCAGTAATCGTGGTTGTTGGCGGTGTTGACGTAGCTGTAAAATAGTTATCGCTGTAATCAATGCCGCCGGCAGGAATTATAGAAATATTAGCCGAAGGGCAGATGCCGCCAACTTGTGCGGCACAGGTATCAACCAAAGAAACACCCACCTTAAAGTCGCTGGCATTAGGAATTGGTTCAGCCCAGCCAGTCCACTTAGACCAAACATACGAAGATTGGGTTACTGGCACAGGGGTATCATTGGCTTGCCAAGAATTGTTACCTCGTTTTAAGAGTATATTCCAGTAATATTTTTCTTGGCCGGTGAACCTGGCGGCCAACGGATTCTGCCAAGTGATTGTGTAGGAGTTGCCTTTATACCAAGTCTCACCACCATTAGGATAAATAACTTTTAGTTCGTTACTGGCACTGGTTGATGTAGAAGCGGGCTGAGCCGGAGTGGCTGGGGTTGCCGGAACTGCACTGGTAATACCGGGTATAGCCGGCACAGCCGGTACCGCTGGTACAGCAGGTGTGGTAGTTGCCTGTGGCAAAGTCGGCGGAGTCATAGTTGCATAAGGCATAATCGGAATAGTGGAGGTGGCTTGTCCCGAGCTTGTCGAGGTGGCCATTTGTCTTTGTATCCCAGGTGCAGTTAATAAACCAGGCGGAATCATACCCAAGGGCGTGCCTTGTTGAATCAAACCTTGGACTACTCCCTGCCCTAGTTCTCTAAACTTAGCAATGGTTTTTGGCCCTACGTTTCCTACTACCTCAACATTGTTTTTTCTTTGCCAGCGTTTAATTGCCTCTACAGTTTTAGGCCCGTAGAATCCTGTGGCTAAGCCTTCGGGATAGATTTCTTTGTCGCGCGCCAAAAATTCTTGAAGTTTTTTAACGTCATCGCCTCGAGAGCCTAGTGATAATGATCGAGTCAGTTCGGGTAACTCAATTGTTTCGTCTGACTCGCCTACTGGTGCAGTCACTAGTGGAATTGTCTCGACTCCAGTTTCAGTTTTTAATTCTGTAACTTCTTTTTGGAGAGTTTGGATTTGATTCAAGAGTTGTTGGATCTGTTTTTGGAGTTGGATTATGAGCGCAGTTTGATCAACTTTCTGCGCAAGAGCGATATCGGCACAAGCAAAACCGCCTAGCGTCACTAAGGTAAGGACAATAGATACTTTAGACACTTTAAGAAAAACTTTTTTGAACGACATCTACTTTAATATCTAGATTATCTTCCCAATAAGCCCCGTAAAATAATTTCCATAGATTTTAACTGATCTCTCATTTGATTGTAAGCCGAAGCTGACGGTGTTGAATTCACACAAGCCGAACCACTCCAGTATTGTCCGCTGGGGCAAGATGTGGATGAAGTGGAAATTGTCGTACTGGTGGATTGGGGCGAACTATGGCAACTGCCGTCATACCAATAATAGCTGGCGCCCCAACATTGGGTTTCATTAGTACAGGACACTGGTGTACCAGCGCAGGAAGTGGTTGATGAAGTAGAAGAAGTAGTAGTGGTTGTTGTGGGCGCTTGGCAACTGGATGTGGTTGTGGCATCTCCCTCTCTAGCAGATTTAGTCATAGGACCATCACAGTAAATGTTGCCGGTTGGGGTGCTGTACATAAAGTGGCAACCAGAACCCAGAAGTTCGGTTAGCCGACTATTAGGACAAGAACTGGCCGTGCTGGAAGTACTTGTGCTACTGCATCCGGAGGTCGGCGTGGCGGTGCAAGAATATAATGTGCCATTAGCAGTGCGGTAGTTTGTCATGTAAGTGTCAAAGCAGTTGCCGTCGGAACCCATAGTGTGCCAGCCATCTCCATATTGGGAACAAGAACCGGTAGAAGTGGTGGTTGTAGTATTCGTCACACAAGCTGTGCCATTCCAATATTGCCCAGAAGTACAGGTAGCGGAGCTAGTGGAACTGGAAGAAGGGCAAACACTTGATTGGCACCAGCCACTACTGCTACCTGTGGTTGTGCACCAATTATAGCCTTGGCTGGAACAGCTGGTTTGATCGGTTGGCCAGTTACTCGTTGTAGTTGTTGTGTATGATGAACAGCCGGCAGTAGTGGCGGTGTCACCTTGTTTAGCTGATTTGGTCATTGAGTTATCGCAGAAGACTTGTTTTCCAGAAGAATCATTGTACATAAAGTGGCAGCCAGTGCCCAAGAGCGCGGTTAAACTGCTATCGCAAGTGCTACCGGTGGTAGTTGTAGTTGTTCCGGAACAGCCTGTGGTTGGCGTGGCGGTGCAAGAATATAATGTGCCATTAGCAGTGCGGTAGTTTGTCATGTAGGTGTCAAAGCAGTTGCCGTCGGAACCCATAGTGTGCCAGCCGGAACCGTACTGGGAACAGCTAGTGGTTGTAGTGGGAACATCTTCCGAAGTATCTTCCTTGGCATAGCAACCAGTGTCGCTGGGATAATCAATCAAACCATCACTATCGTTATCGCGGCCGTCGGAACAAGCGTAAGTAGATGTGGAAGATGTAAATCCAGCGCAACTTGAGTCAGCCGAATCAATCAAACCATCACGATCATTGTCTATACTGTCACTGCAAAGTCCATAACTATTTTCCACTAAGCCGGTACTAGTGCTAGCAGTAGTAACACAAGCCGCGCCATCAAAATATTGGCCGGCTGTGCAACTAGATGCCCTTTGGCATTTAGAGGTGTCGGGCATGCCAAAGTCGGCGCTGGAATAATTACCGGCGTTAGACGTCCAGATATTAGAACTATTCGGCACGCTGGCACAAACCGATTTTAACTGCGTGATTCTAGCTGAATCGGCATCGGATTTGATCCAAGATTTTAAGCCTAGAGAATTCCAAATCTGTTCTTTTTGACCAGTCGGCGGTGTAACAATATAAGTGCTACCGCAACTGGAATCGGCCGCATCAATAAAGCCGTCGCCGTCGTTATCTTTACCATCGGTGCACATAGCCGAGCCGGTTTCCACTGTGCTTTGGCCATAGTATTCTCTTTCACAAGCCTGTACCGTATTTTGGGATGCGCTGGTTAAAACTGACCAAGGAATAGGCTCGGAAGATTGAGCCCAAGTTTTAATTTGCTTGGCATCAGCCAAGAAACCAGATCTAGACATACAACTCGAAAAAGCGTCAGACAAATAAACAGCCCGGTCCGAAGTAACAGGAGTTACAGAGGTGTAAATTACACCAAATTTTGTTTCGCATTCGGCGGCCACACTTTGGCCACTACTCGGACCATTGGCGTAGCAATAAGATCTGGCTTCATTGGAAGAACTAACCACTTTGCCGTTGGCAAAGGTATAGGGGAAAGTCAGCCCTTCCACAATCGGTTTAGTCACCACGGAGGTGCTTAAGATAGTACTATACTGCGAACTGGCGCAATCAGCTAGCAACAATTTAAGCGGAAATTCCGCACTATCGGCGCTGATCACGGGCGAAGACCATTCTTTTTTGCAGGCTGGGTAACCCAAATGAATTTCAGCGCCTTTAGAATTATAGATCGCAAATTTTTGAACGCCTTCAGGATCGTATAAGTTAACAGTAAATCTGTTGTCGGTTTGTATAGATGAAATCTTTTTTAAAGTGGCGATAGTGTTGTCGGCTCGGCTGATTTCGCGCGGTTTGCAGGCATAATAAACGCCACATTGCGTTGATTTATATGTAACAATCCGTTCCTCGCCGGCTGGACAGGAATCAACCGTAGCCAAGGCCGGGCAGATTACCGGTTTTATTGGATCAGTGATTAATTTTTGCTGGCAGACTTGGCAACCATTAGCATCTTTAGGCGATTGATCTTCTTTGCAAGTCGGCATATAGGCATAAACCGGACAATAACTAGGGAAAGGGAGAGGTCCAACGGGCACTGTCGGTCGAAGAGGAGAATAAGTCGCCACAAATGTTTTAAATTTAGCAATAGTTTGGCGCCCGACTATGCCCACGGCCGGCACGCCGTTTTTAGCTTGCCATCTTTTTACCGCGGCCTCGGTGCCGATACCGTAATAGCCCGATGTAAACCCTTCAGGATAAATGGTAGGATCCTGCGCTAAAAATTCCTGCAGTTGCCTTACATCTTCGCCTCGCGAACCGCGCAAAAGCGAACGGGTTAATATTGGCGGAGGGATAAATTCGGTTTCAGTTCCAGTCACTTCCGATTCGTCTATCTCCGGCGAAGTGAATGGTGAAGTGGGTCGCACAAAGGGTAAAGAAATATTGGGCGGTGGCGCTATGGAAGAAGTTGTTGGCGCAACGGGCACTGCCACGTTTGACGTGGATGATTTTAAAGTTGTAATCTCTTTTTGGAGCGAACTCATCTGACTCAACAAGAGCTGGATCTGTTTTTGCAGATCTTCTATCGAAGTTGGAGAAGAAGATGTTTGAGCTTGGGCCGAAAGCACCAACGTCAAACTTATTAATAATGAAACGATTATTGATTTTTTCATATTGGCCTAATTTATTTATTTTTTATTATTATATTTTTTAATTTTTACAAAAAGGCCTGACCCCCTAGGAAGTCAGACCTTATAATTTTTACCTCGCAAAAGGATTAACTGTGCCAGTAGCTTGACCGCTCTCTTGAAGTTTTTTTACAACCAATTCTTCCAAATTTTTGACTCGGGAAATCGAGTTGGTGCGGCTGTAACCTCGGCGCGACTGGCTTTGGACAAGTTGGCTAATTAGGCGCTGGAGGTCGTCGGCATATTCATCCAAAGTTTCGCGGGCGTCGCGGTATTCACCGGCGTTAAAAGTGTCTATAACTTCCTGCAAAACTCCATCTATTTCGGCCCTAACGGTAGCGTCTTTAACCCGCTTGGCCATATTTTTGATGTCACGAATCCTAAAGATAACACCTTCAATCTCGCCGGGGTGACCACCCTCGTGGAAAAGCCTCATTTCTTCTTGGGCATCTTGATACTCACCACTATTATATAAACTTTGAACTTTATCGGCGGCTTGTTTCATTTCGGCTAGCGTCCCTTGGGCTTTAGCTATATCTAAGCCGATATTTTGAATATTTTTAGTCAGAAGTATCTTATCCAAACGCTTAATAGACTGGCTTATTTGTTTTATTTCTTTAGGAATTTGTAAGCGCGCTCTAACGCTATTTATTTTATCCCAAAATTGATTATCATAAAATTCTCGCACAGCATCATTGGCATCATTTAAATCGGATGAATTAGCTGCGGTGGCGTATAATTTATCTACTTCGGCCAAAACGCTCGTAAGTTCTACCATATCTGTTTCGCTGGCTTGCCTTCTAACATCACGGATGGTACGGCGCAGTTCATTTCTAAACTGATTCATATTCCTTAAACCATCTTGTATTTGTTTTGGGTCAATAAACTCTTGAAAATTCTCCTTGTTTTCTCTATTATTATCACCATTATTATTCTGACCCTCCATTTGATTTTGAGTTGGTGAAGATACAGATGATGTTTGAACTCCTGAACTAGATGTAGTAACCGTTGATTCAGCTGGCGCGGGCGGAGGGGTTGGAGCTGATGGTGGCATATACTGTTCTGCGGTTGATGGTTGCGACTCAACCACAGCCGCGGCTGTTTGCGCAGATTCTTGGGCTAAATGGCTGACACTGGCCAAATAAAATTCGCCGCCAGCGATTTTATTTACGCCTTCCAAAGCCAAAACCGAACCGCCAATCATGGCGATACCTGTTAAAATTGGTAAAATATTATTCACGTTAAAAAAATTAGAACTAGTAAATTGTTTTAATTATAACACAATATATTTTCTGCAACAGCAAACACACGTAAAATTATCCACCGTTGCCAAAATGCGCGATGATCACATCTACATGTTATTTATCCCGCACCTTTTAAACGTATAAATGTTTTACTCTGAAAAGGTGCGGGATTTATATTATATACGAAAGACAATATCAGACTCCAATACGTTTTTCAATAACAGAATAAACGATGGATCTATGTTGAATAACAAATATTTTGACACTACTGCCATCAATTCTAAAAATAACCCTATAATCCCCCACGCGGAGTTTGCGGTAATTTTTGAGCGATCGGCGGAGTGGTTTGCCATAAACCTCCGGATTTGTTATTAATTTTGTTTCAATAGCGCGCCGAATATTCTTTTTCCATACAGTCGATAGTTTTGGAATATCATCTTGCGTTACCAAATAATGATAAAATATTTTAAACATTACTTCCAAGCGTTAGCGTGAGAAATAAATTTAGCCTGTTTTTTATCCCGTTTTTCGGCAATTTCATTCCAAAATAAATCTTCCTCTACTTCCAAAGCAACCTCGAGCAACCGAGCGGCTTTGGTAGCTTCGGGCACTCGGTCACGCTTAGCCAGCTTTTGAAGTGCTTCTTTGACTTCGTCTGGCAAACTTATATTGATTCTAGTTTTTGCAGTAGGCATCAATTCAGTGTATCAAAAGTGTATCAGTAGGTCAACCAAATTGAGCTGACCAACTCTTTAAGGGCTAATTCAAAAACACCCTAAATAAATTAGGATGTTCTTGCTTTTACACAAAGATATTTTAGGAAAGATGTTTGGAAACAAGCTTGGTCATTTCAAACATACTAACCGTACCCTTACCGCCGAAAACTTTCTTAAGGTTGGCATCGGCGTTTATATTGCGCTTGTTAACAGTATCTTGAAGACCGTTCTTTTTAATATAGACCCAGAGTTTTTTAACAACTTCCGAACGAGGCATAGGCCCCTTACCAACGACTTCAGCTAACTCGGAACTGATATTCATTGGTTTCATAAATGCACTGTTTGCCATATATTTTTATTTTTATTGATTAAGCTTTTACCAATAGTACCTGAATCCCTAAAAAATGCAAGTAGCTTAACATAAAGCTACCTAAACCATTCCCGAAATTTTTTGGGCCAGCCAATTAAAAGAAGCAAAGCCAATGGCACGCCCCAATTGGCCCAACGCTCCACAAAATCCCAAATTGGCTCGCCAGCTATTGGGCGCATCAACGCCGTCCAAAATCCCCAGAATGTCATCCATAAAAGCGCGATGGGAATAGGCTTTATTAAAATAAGGATGGCGAGTGTAATATCTAATAAACCAATAAAAAACAAAAGTTGAGTTGCGAGGCTTGTATCAGAAACTCCAAAAATAGAAAACCATTCTACCCACGCTTTTTTGCCTTGCAAAGCAAAAACGCCATGACCAGCAAATTCTCCGGCGGCGGCAATACGCAAAACCCATTTAATTTTTTTAGAATTTTCCATACCACTATTTTATCACTGATTAAAAATCATACCAACCACGCCCGTTAAGCCTTAACTCAAACTAGTGAAGGTTCAACCTTCGGAGTGACATTACTTTTATATCCAATACGCAAGAATAAGGGCAACAACTCCTGTCGCAACCAAATGATATCCACTGTTAATGAAGAATAACTTCCATGAATGTTTTTCCCAAGCAACTTTACTCAAATGAACGGAGAGAAAAAACCCAATCCACACAGAGAGGCCAGAATTAAGTGCAAAGGCTAGTGTCCCAAATTCGGCAGGCCCACCCGGAAGAAGCCGCCAGCCTGCAAAGTAGAACGCAAGAACCCACGCGAAAAGGAAATTTCCAATAACCATGAGTGCCATGCCTTTTACCATTGTTTTTCCATCAGGTCTCATGTTGGGGTCATAGCCCATTTCTCTCATCCACGGTTTCGCAAAAAGTTTAGCGTACCAAAAAAATCCGAGAATGAAAGTCACAACTGTTGCCACCAGTACAGCAATAACATTGATCTGTAACGTATTTATTTCTATCATAAGTTTTTATTTTTGATTACATTCTAAAAACTAGACCTCGGCTTTCTTGTCCCACAAACCCTTGAACCACACAAACCACTTATCTTGTTCTTCTTTTGTGGATTTAGCCATTTGCTCGCGTAGCGGTTTATGAGCTTCGTCAGTCGTGCTCATAATATGCTTGCCGCCCATTCCGCCGACATCGTGCATGGTTTCTCCTGCAAACTCTGTATCGCACGGACCGCCCATTTCTCTACAAGTAAATTTTTTCATAGTTTTTTAAGTTAGTTTGTTAATTTGTTCGACCTTATTCTAAGTAGCTTCAAACCTTGCTTTATTTTCAACCATCCACTTCTGCTGGTCTTCCTTAGTCTTTTTAGGGTCATTCATCACGTCAGCGTGAGCTTTCATGTAGTGAGGCATGAGAGCCTTCATCCACGCTTCAAATGTTTCGCCTTCTGCTGTTGCTTCGCATAGGTCGCATTTTAGAGTTTTCATATTTTTTACATCCTTTCAGTTTAATTTTTATAATTGACCTTTTTATTATAGCAAATCTTCCATTAGAACATCTAACGCTTTGGCAATCTTGGCGACCGTTTGCACGCTTGGCTTTATAACCACATTACTCTCAATTTTTGTAAGAGTGGTATGTTTAACACCGGACTTCCTAACTGGCGGAGGAGGTGGGATTTGAACCCACGATACCGGTAAAGGTATGCCGCCTTTCCAAGGCGGTGCACTAGTTCCGGGGTTTCTTTTAATTATAAACACGGCGGAGAGGGCGAGATTCGAACTCGCGGTGGGTTTCCCCACACTCGCTTTCCAAGCGAGCGCACTAGACCACTATGCGACCTCTCCGCCGTATTAACAACTTGATGAAACCCGTTTGGAATAAAAACTTTTATTCCAAACCCACATGCGACTCCTCCTTTATTACTTGCCCAAAATATCAAGAAACTCTTTAACAGACAAACCAGTCTGTTTTATTATTCCAGTAATTATCTTGCGGGATAAATCTCTTGCGTGCATCGACAAAGTTGTACTTCTTTTTGTTACAGGATTATAAAGCCGAATATGGCTTCCATTTTGCCTAATAATTTTGAGCCCTGCTCTAAGCAGGACGGAAAGTAGCTGACGCGAGCTAAGAATCGGGATTATACTCATGCATTAATCGTTGCAAATTGCTTAGCCAGTTTCTTAAAAGAAATTTTTTTATTATTCTTTATATTTTCTTCAACCAAACATTCTATCGTTAATTCGATAGCCTCTTTGGCCATATCTTTAGCATGAGCAATATTTTCTCCTTGGGTTATTATTTCCCGCAAACCAGGCACAGTTACCATATAATTTTTGCCATCTCGCTCCAAAACAATCAGGTGATCGCCATACTTAGTTTTAACAATAGCTTGTTTTTTCATATTAAAAATATAACTCTAAATTTCTAAACTTTCAACCCCGTAGTAGTTGAGCTGTAATCAAACCAAGGTTTTTAAATTTAGATTCTCTTTACACAAAGATACTCACTAAACCATTGATTAAGTAATCCACTACCAAATTTGGTTTGATATTAAAAACCTTCAGCTCAAGTTACTACGGGGTCAACCCCTGCAAAGCTTTTATACGCTCTTCTATTGGGGGGTGAGTAGAAAATAATTTAGCCAGCCAAGGCACTTTTTGTTTGTGATCGGGAATGCCATCGCCATCTGCGTCGGCTCCAAATGGATTTTCAAAAAACAAATGAGCGGTGGCATTAGTTGCTGTACGAATTGGTTGATGATCGTATTGAGAAATTTTCTTTAAAGCCGAAACCAAGCCTTCAGGATAGCGCGTTAACAAAACAGCCGAAGCATCAGCTAAAAATTCGCGCTTACGAGAAATTGCTAAATGAATCAGCGTAGCAAAAATTGGCGCTAATATAGAAAGTAAAATTCCAACAATAATAATTATTCCATTGCTTCCCCTATTATCATTATCGCCACCTCTAAACCATAAGGATCTCATAAACATATCAGAAATAATAGAAACAAAACCAACCAAAACAACAGCTACAGTTGAGACCAACATATCTCTGTTTCCGATATGTGAAAGCTCGTGCGCTAACACGCCTTCGATTTCGGACCTGTCTAATTTTTCTAACAGACCCGATGTAACCGCCACCACCGCGTGTTTGGCATTTCTACCGGTAGCAAAAGCGTTGGGAGCGGGATCGTTAATTACAAAAAATCTGGGTAGGGGTAAACCAGCTGTAATAGTTAAATTTTCTAAAATTCTAAAAAGTTCTGGGTTTGATTTTAATTCCACTGCTTTGGCTTTATGTAAAGCCAAAACAATTTTGTCGGAAAACCAGTAGCTTATAAAATTCATACCTATGCTAAAAATAACTGCGATATAGAGAATACTTGGATCTTGGTAATATTGACTAACCACCCAGCCGATACCAATTACCACACCAAAAAACACGGCCATCAAAAGCCACGTTTTACGTACATTTGCATCCTTTTGGTTATATATATTCATACAAAGAAAGTATATACATAAAGGGTAAAATAATAAACACCGCTGAATGACATCGGATGTCACGCTGTTTCTATCTCTATGATAGTCATCAAAAAATGCTATAGCATAAATTAGTGACTGTTCTTTACCATCTTGAACAATCATATTTAAAAAAATAAAACTCCCCTAAATAATTGGGGAGAAATAAAAATAGTTGCGCGCAGAGCCACGGGGTTGTTGTCGTTGAAGTCGTTGTCTAGCCAGTTGTAGTTCCAGTTCCACTCGTAGTCGTTCCAATAAAGGTAACGCACATAGAGGTTGCCGTTCCGGTCGCGGTTGCGTATAGGATGCCATCCATACCACTGCCCCTAGAAGGTTATAAAACAAACCGATCTCAAGGCTGTATTTTATTTGGGATCTCGTTCGCCAAAGCGAAACTAATCCACCAGCACCCTACACCAAGTATCTTTGTTTTTTAGAGATCAAGTTAGCACGCTGGGAAAAGCCGTGGCCGTTCCCACTCTGGCATAGCTTGCCTCGGAATTCGGCCGCCGGAAGCCGTAACCGCCGGCAGATTCGCCTAGTATCCGAGTTAATCTTAATTCATTTTAGATTTTTTACAAAACCCAGTCAGAAGTTTTACTTCTGACTGGGTTAAATTAAAAAGACCCAAGGGATCAAGGGCTAAAGAAAAGCCCAAGATTCCAAGGGTCAAAGTACTATGCGCGCAGAGCCACGGGGCCGCCGCCGCGGAAGCCGCCGCCCAGCCAGCCGCAGCCCCAGCCCCACCCGCAGCCGCCCCAACAAAGGCAACGCACATAGAGGCCGCCGCCCCGGCCGCGGTAAATGGTTCCCCAGAAAAAGATGTATTGGGTGCGTCCCTGCTCATCTTTTTTCCACGCTTCGGGAATCAAATGAGGGTGAGCCAGCAGATAATCAAGAACGTTCGCGTTGTAAACCGGCTTACCTGCCAATTCATGGCGAAGCTCATCTCCCTTGATAACCTTGTCTTGCTTCTGAAGCTCGGAGAGGTAGAACTGCACCTCGGCGGGACTCCATTTGAAAGAACCGCTCTTCTGATGCTCTTCCACGCTCCAGCCTTCAGGCACGAACGGGTCGGCACTGCAGTTGATGATGTGCTCGGGATATGTAATCTCGGCCAAGCCAAGAAGATATTCCCGAATGTGCGTGAGTCGATCACCTTTGCACATCCGCTTTACTATCGCGGCATTGTACCCACCAGCCCGATCCATCGCCATCTCCAGTTCATGAGTCTGGCCGGCGCTATTGAATGTGAACCTGTCATGAGCCATGACTTGTTCTCCTTTTCTGCGACTTGTCCTCTAAGACCTGTCGCGGGTTTATGGAAAAGAACAGCATTATTTATGCTGTTATAATGATAGCATACTATATAAAGCTCTGTCAAATTCGTAGAGTACTTAAACCAAGAACTTAAAACTTCACCGCTACCGGTTCTTGGGCAGGAGAATTATCGTCTAGGTCAAAAAATTCTTTCTTTTTAAAACCGAACGAGCCGGCGATAAGATTGGACGGAAACGAATCAATTTTAATGTTAAGATCGCGTACGTTGCCATTATAGAATCTGCGAGCGGCTTGGATTTTATTTTCGGTGTCGGCCAGTTCGCGTTGTAAATCTAAAAAATTAGCATTGGCTTTAAGATCGGGATAGTTTTCGGAAACTGCAAACAGAGTTTTTAATGTATTAGACAGCGCGTTCTCTTTCTCTGCTTTCTCATGTGCCCCTGACGCGTTTGACGCGGACATAGCCGCCGAACGAGCCTGCGTTACATTTTCAAATACCGAACGCTCATGCCCCATATAACCTTTTACAGCTTCTATTATATTAGGAATAAGATCATACCTGCGTTTTAACTGAACCTCAATATCGGAAAAAGCCTCCTCTATGCGCGTACGCAAAGTAACCAAACGATTAAAGGCGTAGATAATCCAAAGGACTATTACACCGCCCACACCTATTAGAATCCAAGTAGTTAATGTCATGTGTTTATTATATCAGTAAACTCTAAATTCTAATATCTAAATCCTAAACAATATTTAAATCACAAATTTTAAACTTTTTGGAAAATTAAGATTTGAGATTTGTTTAGAATTTAGTATTTAGTGCTTAGAGTTTGTTTAATAGTCTTCCATTCCCCCATGCGGCATAGAGGCTCCGCCTGCTGGCGGATTTTTTTCTGGAATTTCGGTTATAGCCGCGCCCACGGTTAAATAGTTGCTAGCGACTGATACGGCATTTATAAAAGCCGTTTTAGTAACTTTTAAGGGATCCGCAATGCCATAATCTTTTAGGTTTTCAATTTTATTGGTTAAAGCGTTAAAACCAAGCCAACTGGAATTCGGTGCTTTCTTAGCTTGCATTAATTCCGCTATAACTTCATCTATAGATTCACCGCTGTTTTCTATAATAGCCTCCACCGGCGATCTTAAAGCTTTAAACATTATTTTGGCCGCAGCTAAAGCTACGGGTAATTCACTTTTATTTTTGACATCCTTTTTAAAAACTATATTAAAGAAGGCCATACCACCCCCAGGCACAATACCTTCTTCCATAGCCGCTTTGGTGGCCGCCACCGCATCTTCCACCCGCTGTTTTAATTCTTTTTGAGCCGATTCGGTGGGCGCGCCCACTTTTATAATAGCCACTCCGCCAGCAAGCTTGCCTAATCTTTCTTCTAGTTTTTCTTTGTCAAAATTGGAAGTGCTTTTTTCTATTTGCGATTTTATTTGCTTAATTCTTTTTTCTATTTCTATTTTTTTACCCGCGCCGCCAATAATGGTTGTGTTTTCCTTAGCACAAATAACTTTTTTGGCTTGTCCCAAAACATCTATTTCTATGGCGTCCAAGCGCAAACCTTTTTCTTCGGTCACAACTTCGCCCCCGGTTAAAATAGCTAAATCCTCTAGCATATCTTTGCGTCTGTCGCCAAAACCCGGAGCTTTAATGGCGAGAGCATTAAACGTGCCCCGAATTTTGTTGACTATTAACGTAGCCAAAGACTCGCCTTCTACGTCTTCCGCAATAATCACTAAATTCTTTTTGCCGGCTTTGGCTAATTTTTCTAGAAACGGCAAAAAATCGGTTAAGGCAGATATTTTTTTGTCGGTAATAAGTATTAAAGGGTTTTCATAAACTGCTTCCATTTTTTCGGCGTTGGTTACCATATAATGCGAAATGTAACCTCGGTCAAACTGCATGCCTTCCACCACTTCGTAAGAACTGCCCACGGTGTTGGCATCTTCCACCGAAATTACACCGTCTTTACCAACTTCTTTTACCACTTCGGCGATAAGTTTGCCAATGTTGGTGTCTTTGGCCGAAAGCGTGGCTACTTCTTGGATTTTTTTGTTATCGTTAATGAGTTCGCGCTGACTTTCTAAAGTTTTTATAACTGCGTTAGAAACTTCTTTAAGTTCGTTGGCCAATTGAATAACATTAAACCCGCCCTTGCTGATAGATTCTTCGCCGGCTTTGATCATAGCTTGAGCCAAAACCACCGCCGTAGTGGTGCCATCACCCACGTTGGTATTGGTTTTGTCGGCGGCTTGTTTTACAAACTCCGCGCCCAAGTTTTCGTATTTATCGGCAAGTTCAATTTCTTTAGCTACCGTAACGCCATCAAAAGTTACTTGAGGCGCGCCGTAACTTTTTTCTATAACCACCGCGCGGCCACGCGGACCCAGCGTCATTTTTACAGCTTCGGCCAGCTTGTCTATGCCCCGCCTCATGGCGGTTCTAGCATTTTCGTTAAATAATATTTGCTTTGCCATATTTTTTAGAAATTAGTAATTAGATATTAGAAATTTCGCAATTTTGGAACTTATTCCAAAATTGCGAGTATATCATCTTCGCGTGCGATTAAATAAGTCTTGCCAGCAACCTTTATTTCGTTAGGGCCATATTTGGTAAACAAAACCACATCGCCTTTTTTTACAGACATTTTTATAATTTCGCCATCATCAACCTTGCCCGGACCCACCGCCAAAACCCGGCCTTGTTCGGGACGTTCTTTATCTACCGTATCAGGCAAATAAATTCCCGATTTAGTTTTTTCTTCTTTGGTCATGGGTTCAATTAAGACCCGATCTGATAGTGGTTTGATTTTTATCATATGTTTGAAATTTAGAAAGTAGATTTTAGAAGATAGATTTAAAGCTACTTTCCACCTTCTATGCTCTATTATCTAAATGATTTTATCACTCTTCTATTACGATTGATAATGTAGCAAATGTTAGAACTAGGGTCAAGCTCTTTTGGTTTTCTAAATTTTTCTAGTGATTTTTTAATATGTATATAAATTCTGAAACGTGTCCTGAGCATACGATCGTATGCTCAGGACACGTAATTTGAACTATCTAGATTAAATGATCTCCTCTCCGCACTTTGTGCGGGATTCCTGTAGGGAATTAAAAAACCGCTCCGACGCAAGGTCGGAGCGGGAGTGCGAGGAACTTCCCTCTGCACGGCAATCAACCCCAATCCGTTGAAAGGAAGAAAGACGAACAGGAGAAGATGAACCGTAAAAGTTCCTCGACTATACAAGGCCAGAAAGATCCGGGAAGAATACGAGGTCGAGAGGCAAAGCTCTACTCGTTTTCAAGAGACCTTTCTGGCCAAACAAAATTATAAAGAACTACATCCTCTGCCCTTGCAGAGTTTTAATTTCGGGCTGGATGCCTAGCGGTCGCATCCAGCCTTTCAGCTAAACAGGTATCGGACCACGCCCAACTCACGAGAATCGTGGGGAGGGAGGACATTCCAAACCGGACATAGCCCGATATGGAATCCTGTTTGGCTTACAAGCGGGGTTTGGTACTCTGGAGGGGAGTTCCCTGCCCCGCCTTTAGTGAGGTTCGCTTGAAGCGACCCGCCATTACCTCTACCTGTGTTATTTTAGTGAACTATTTCATTATACGTATATACAAGAAGGTGTCAACCCCAATTAGAGATGGGGGGTCGCTACGAGCCCGCGCGATCTCTAACGGGGTCAACCCCAGTAAGACAACCCAAATTTTGCGTCGTATAGTTTCTTGCAATAATTAGCACCGGTCAGCAATTTATGTGATCGCATAAATTGCTGACTATGCCATTTGGACAACTAAAATTAAAAATGCTCCGACACGAGGTCGGAGCGGATACACTAATTTCCTAAACTAAACACTCCAAATAATCGATGATCTTCTTTTCCGTATGCCAATCTTCAGGCAATGGAAAATTTTTCTCTTGCATATCAAGCAGATACTGTCTCCCTTCATTGCTCAATGCAGTTTTGATCATCGGGCCAAGATCTTCCTTGTTGTCCACAACAAGCGCTCCACCAAGTTCAGCCACAAACCATGTTTCTTTACCGCTTTGTGTTACCATTCTTGCCCGAACTTCCGGAAGATCTAGATAGATACCAGGAATCCTAGCATAGGCGCCCGAAATACTGGCGTTGGTGCCACCGGCGTAAATCATCACATCTGCTACAGCCCCAACTTCAACACCTTTCCAGTTTTTAGAAAGATGCCAAATTCGGCTCAACATTTCAGCCCGCTCTTGAAAAGCGCGCGTAAAACGCTCTTCATCTTCTGGTTTTGTAGCCTTCTCACCAGGATGTTGGCTAAAACCAACAACGGCTTTATGATGACCAGCTAACGCCTGAATGAGCATCCCAAGAACTAGATCGTTTATTGGTGAATCTTTTCCACCCACCAAGCCGACCACGACATCACTAGTCTGAAGCTGTATGGGGTTGCCACCCATAACAACCTTCTCCATATTCTGTCGGACATTAGCTTCTTTAGCCGCTATCAGTTCGTTGTATTCCTTGCCCCAGAGCGGAGGCGGACCCAAGCAGATATTTCTCCTAAAACCAAAACGTGCAGCATCTTCCGGTTTGGTATGAGGAGCCATCAAAAGTAAATCTGCCCTGTTGGCAAAATCACGCGCCTTTGGCCGCAGACAAGATTCTGGCACGTCTTCCAACACAACCCACTTGGTCTCATTTTTCAAATAACGCGCAACATCGAGCTCCATTTCCGTTTTAAAAGACGAAAGCCCTGTTACAACCATATCGCAAGTCATGAGTTCAACCATGGCTCTATCACTAACCGGCTTTTGTTTCTCGGGATCAACTACCTCATGCCCCCTTCTTCTGGCTTCGGCCGCCAGTATAGCTATGTTGTTTCCTGGAGCTACGTCAAAGCTGTAAAATCCGAGTTTCATAGTTCCTCCCATTATAAAGGGTTTTGGGAAATTAGTTAAAAAAGAACTCATAAAACATAGCAAATATTTGCCAATAATGTCAATATTGAGTACAGGAAGGACCGCCCTTCCTGGAAGGGCGGTCCTTCCGATCACTTACGCAGAAACTGTCCAGTGTAACTATTTTTAGTTTGGCTGATTTGCTGCGGAGTGCCCACCGCTACAATTTTGCCTCCGCCATTACCGCCTTCTGGACCTAAGTCTATAATATGATGCGCCGTTCTAATAACATCCAAATTATGTTCAATAACTAAAACCGTATTGCCTTTTTCAACCAGCAAATGCAAAACCCTAAGCAGTTTATTTATATCCTCAAAATGCAAACCCGTGGTTGGTTCATCCAAACTATATAAAGTTTTGCCCGTATCGCGCCGCGATAATTCTGTGGCAAGTTTTATTCTTTGAGCCTCCCCGCCAGACAATGTGGTAGCCGGCTGGCCTAATTCCATATAACCTAAACCGACTTCCAGCAATGTTCCAATTTTTTGTTTTAACGAGGGAATATTTTTAAAAAATTCAAAAGCGTCTTCCACCGGCATTTTTAAAACTTGAGCAATATTTTTGCCTTTGTATTCCACCTCTAGCGCTTCTTTGTTATAGCGCGTGCCATGGCATTCTTCGCACTCCACATAAACATCGGGCAAAAAATGCATTTCAATTTTTCTTACCCCCTGCCCTTCGCACACTTCGCATCTGCCGCCTTTTACATTAAAACTAAACCGGCCTGGCCCGAAACCTCTAACTTTTGCTTCGCGCGTGGCGGCAAATAAATCGCGAATAACACTAAACATTCCGGTATATGTGGCTGGGTTAGAACGCGGTGTTCGGCCTATCGGGCTTTGGTCTACCACCACAACTTTATCTAAATTTTCCCAACCAGTTATTTCTGTAAATTTTCCGGGAGATTCTTTAGCATTATAAAATTTTTGCAATAAAAATTTAGCCAAAATATCGTTTACCAAACTAGACTTACCCGAACCCGAAACGCCCGTGATTGCTACAAACTGTCCCAAGGGAATTTTGACTGTAATGTTTTTGAGATTATTTTCCTGTGCGCCTTTGATAACAATAGAAGGTAGATTATGGAAAGTAGAAGATAAATTTTTCTTTTCCGTTTTCAATTTTCCACCTTCTACTTTCTTCCTTCCAGACAAATACTGCCCTGTAATGCTATCTGATTTTTTGAGCTGTTGAGGCGTTCCTTCAAAAACTATTTTACCGCCGTGTTTACCCGCGCCCGGCCCTACATCTATCACCCAATCGGCATTATTGATAGTCTGCTCATCATGTTCCACCACCACTACAGTGTTGCCGATGTCGCGTAAATGTTTAAGCGTTTTAATTAACCTATTTTGATCGCGCTGATGCAAACCAATAGAAGGTTCGTCTAGTATATATAGAACCCCTGTTAAACCAGAACCAATTTGTGTAGCTAAACGAATACGTTGAGCTTCACCACCAGAAAGCGTAGCCGAAGAACGAGAAAGTGTTAAATAATCTAGCCCGACATTTAGCAAAAAATCTAATCTGTTTAAAATTTCTTTAACTACTGGCAAAGTTATTTGAAGCTCCGATTGGGTTAAGTTTACCCTGCGTAGCTTTAGCGAAGCAGGGCCACCTTTAATCTCCGAAAAAAACTTTTTGCATTCATTTATAGATAAATCTGCCACATAGCTAATATTTTTTCCTAAAAACTTAACCGCTAAAACTTCTGGCTTTAAACGTGCGCCCTTACATACCGGACAAACCTTATCTATCATATAGCGTTCTATCTCGGCTCTGGTAAATTCTGATTCGGTTTCGCGGTAACGGCGCAATAAATTTGGAATAACTCCCTCAAAATCGCCATCGCGATCTTTGTCACCATATAAAATAATGTTTATAAATTTTTGCGGTAAATCTTTTACAGGCACCGAAACTGAAAAACTGTATTTTTGCGAAATTTCTTCCACAATACTCCAATACCAACCTTGGTAGCCGACGCGGTGCGAAGCCGAAGCCCACGGCTTAATGGCGCCTTCCGCCAAAGTTATATGCTTGCTTGGAAAAACTAAATCTGGATCAATTTCTTTGGTATTACCTAAACCTGTGCAATGCGGGCAAGCGCCGTGCGGGCTATTAAAAGAAAATGATCTTGGTTCAACATTTGGAAAATTTATACCACAATAAGCGCACGACATCGCTTCGGAAAACAGCTCCTCGGAAGGACCGCCCTTCCTGGAAGGGCGGTCCTTTTTTGAATACTTGTCCAACACCAGGTGTTGGACAATCATCAAACCGTCACCTAATTTAAGAGCTTGTTCTATGGATTCCGCAATGCGAGCACGAAGATCCTTGTCCTCCGAAGCCCTGCTTGCCCCTCGTAGCCTTGGCGAAGTGGGGGCGAAGGAGGAGGGATCACTTTCTAGGGTCACTCTGTCTATCACAGCTTCTACTGAATGGCGCTTGTATCTTTCTAAATTTAATTTTAAAGCTTCTTCAACTTTTAAAATTTCACCGTTAACTCTAACTCTGGCATAGCCGGAATTTGATAACTTCATAATAACTGCTTTGTGTTCACCTTTTTGATCGCGAATGATTGGCGCCAAAATTACTAAAGCCGTGCCTTTTTTAAATTTTAAAATTTTATCTGTTATTTGCGTTGGACTTTGGCGCGAAACTACGCGATCACACTTGGGGCAATGAGGTTTGCCGACTCTAGCAAACAACAAACGCAGGTAATCATAAATTTCGGTAATAGTACCAACAGTAGAGCGCGGATTTTTTGATACGCTTTTTTGGTCTATGGATATTGACGGCGACAAGCCATCTATGGAATCCACATCGGGCTTATCCATAATGCCTAAAAATTGCCGAGCATAAGCCGACAAACTTTCTACATATCTTCTTTGCCCTTCAGCATACAGCGTATCAAACGCCAGCGACGACTTGCCCGAACCCGAAAGGCCGGTAATAACCACCAACTTGTTTTTGGGAATGTCTAAACTAACATTTTTTAAATTATGCACCCTCGCCCCGCGGATTTTGATGTAATCTTGGCTAGACATAAACCACCCATTCTACATCAAAACCCGCCAAAAATCCACCCCGCCCTTGAGACTACCTCAAGGGCGGGGTTTGACTTGTTTATGACTGAGTCTATAATGGATGTATTATGCCAGCCAAAAAAACTACAATCGAAGATTTAGCCCGAATGGTAGCTCGTGGTTTTAATAGTGTTGAAAGTAAGATAACCAGTATTGAAAACAAGATGGCCACCAAAGAACAGCTCGATAAAGTTGAGAAACATCTTGGGGAAAGAATAGATAATATAGAAAAAATAATTCTCAAACAACAGGGCGAACAAATCAAAGGTTTGGAACGCCGAGTAAATCGTTTAGAAGAAATGTTCGCGGTAAAATAGATCCAGCACCTTTTCTAATAAAAAGGTGCTGGATATAAAACTCCCGAAGGGTAACCCTTCGGGAGTTTTGTATCCAATGTGGAGCTTTTTTTATGAAGGTTTTCTATTAAAATTCCAGTGCTTAACATCTCTAAATTGGTGTGCGGCTATCTTAGCACTCATCGTTTCTTCATAAGGAACATTTTTGTGATGACAATGACAGGTGCATTTCCAACCTCCAAAAGTATCGGGAGATCCCTCACCACCTGAACACATCTCGTGATCACCACTTTCACACGCATGTGTAAGTCTTAAATGTACCATCTTGAGCCTCCTTTGTTTAAGAACTTGCCGTAACTGATTCGTTGTCTTATTATTACCAGATAATGAAAATGCTGTCAATCACTAAAAAACTAGCCAAATTACCTGCTTCGCCGGGGGTGTATTTATTCAAGAATAAAGCCGGCGAGATTATTTATATTGGCAAATCGGGGAATTTAAAAAATAGAGTCAAAAGCTACTTTTCCTCCTTCGCTAAAGCTTCGGAGGACAAGCACAAAGGGGTTAAGTTTTTTAATCCAGCAAAAGTTAAAATGCTTGCCGAAATTACCGATATAGAAATATTGCGGACTGACTCGGAAATAGCAGCCTTAATAAAAGAATCCGAGCTTATTAAAAAACACAAACCCAAGTTTAATGTCTTAATGCGTGATAGTAAAAACTATTTATACGTTGCTATTACCCATTCGACGGGCTCAGGGCAAGCTAAAGAAGAATTCCCTAAAATTATTCCTCTGCATCAACCTAACAGCTATAAGCTAAAAACTAAAAGCTGTTTAGGTCCTTTCACCGACGGCACTGCTGTTAGAAAAACTTTGCATATTTTACGCGATATTTTTCCCTACTGCACCTGCAAGCAAAAACATGAGACCAAATGTTTAAATGCACATATGGGCCGGTGCTTAACTTTCTGTTGCCTTAAATCAACAAACTTAGCACGAGCCAGCGATCGCAGACTCATGCTAAATGAATATAAAAAAAACATTCGGGCAATTAAATCGGTGCTATCCGGCCGAAGCCAAGTTTTACTTAAAGAATTTAAAAAAGAAATAAAACAAGTAATAAAAAACCAAAACTTTGAATTAGCTAAAACTATTAAAAACCAAATAACAAACCTTGATTCTGTTTTAAAACATACCAAAGTATTAACCGAAAAATTTGAATTTGCTTCGCCTTCTATATTTAAAGACGACAAATCCGATTTTACGTTACTAGGCTTTAAAGAAAACCCAAAAAGATTAGAGACGTTTGACGTCTCTAATTTTCAAGGCGCAGAAGCCGTGGGTTCTATGGTTGTTTTTGAACTGCAAGAAAACGGCGAATACAAATCCAATAAAAACGAATATAGAAAATTTAAAATAAAAACCGTGCACGGTATAAACGATCCCGCTATGATAGCCGAAATTATTAAACGCAGATTAAACAATAACTGGACACTGCCCCAGTTGATAATCGTGGATGGCGGCCGAACACAACTAAATGCAGCGCTAGAAATATTGTCCCCCACCAAAATTAGAGTTGTATCTTTAGCTAAAAAATTAGAAGAAATCTATTTGCCCGAAAATAAAGAACCGATACTGGCTCAAAAATTTGGCAGAAGCTTAAAATATCTTTTTCAATCAATCCGCGATGAAGCTCACCGATTTGCTATAAACTATCATAGAAAATTGCATAGAAAAGCTATTTCTAAATAAAGGCTTGACAACTTAACAATAAAAGATTTTAATTAGTATATTAGTACCTTAAGTTTTACCGATCCTCATGAAAAATGAGGGCTGACAACCTAAGCGTATGTACTACGCTGACGGAACGGACTAGTGGACCTCCCCTCTACTACCCCCGTTAGTCAGCCCTCTTAAAATCTAAAGGGGGAGACGATGACCTCCAAACTCAAATGCGGCAGAAAGGAGAATACTTAAAGGTCATCTAGAAATAAAGATTTTTCATCCCGTGTTTGACGCGGGCAAGCAATAACCTATTTCCAATATCTGGGGAGAATTGGAAATGCAAACGACCAGAGAAGTTCCAGACCTAAGCAGTGTGGAATTGCCCGAAGGATACAGTGTTGCCGGCTATTTTAAGAACGGAGCCGAGCATCTGCTGCTTTCCACTAGACGCGGTCTCGTAGCGTGCCTAAAAAAGAAAGATGGCACGCTAGGCAAAGAGGTCAAGGTGGCAACTTCCAGAGAGTTTGTCGATGTGAGGAAGTCTCGCCATACCGAATTCTTCCTCTGCCTCGCAAGCGATCCGGGCAACCCAAAAAAAGGTCTGGATCTGGTGTACAGGTCAGACAAAGAGTTAGCCAGATCTAGGTTCATTCTTGTCTGCTCTGGATCATCAAATGTGAGGGTCATGAGCACCTCGTGACCAATCACCCGGCAGTTGCAAACGCAACTGCCGGTCTTTTATTTTAAAATTGACTTATCTAACTCAAATTGCTACCATTAAACTGTACTAAAAAAACCTCTTTTTACTTAACAAATACTCTGTTTTTAACCCTAAAAGGGTAGGTTTTTATTGTCCCGTTAGAAACCACGCCCGCGCTCTGCGCGCCCAAAGGGCCTAGGGGCGGACTGTTTCTAACGGGATTGCAAAAATGATAATAAATATAATACAAATCGTTTTAGCTGTCTTATTAATAATTACTGTCTTGCTTCAGCGCCAAGGCTCGGGCTTATCTGGCGCTTTTGGAGGTGAAGGAGAATTTCATCACACCAAAAGAGGCCCCGAAAAATATCTTTTCGTAGCTACAATTATCTTATCTATTTTGTTTTTTGGCACGGCTCTAGCTAATATAGTTTTATAACTTCTCGCTAATATAGCGAATCTAACGCTAATATAGCTAATTAATCATTTGTTGAAAGAAAAATTTAAAAAAATTTGGGAACGTATAAAATTTTTGCGTTCGTTATCGGTTAAACACTGGCGTTACTTGCTTAGGCAGTTAAGCGAAAAAGAAATAAACGCTGTTTTAGTGTTTTTAGGCTTAGCTATTACTTCTACCCTATTTTTAGGCGTTTATGATTATTGGTTTTTAAGAACCTCGGCTGCTTCCGAGGGCGGTACATATGCCGAAGGCATTATTGGCGAACCGCGCTATATTAACCCCGCCTTGGCTTCGGCTAGCGAAGTTGATCGCGATTTAACCACTTTAGTTTTTTCGGGCTTAGTTAAACATAATGAAAAAGGAGAAATTATTCCGGACCTCGCCGAAAGTTATCAAATAAGAGACAACGGCAAAATTTATGAATTTAAGCTTAGGGAAAACTTAAGCTGGCCAGATAAAAAATCCTTAACAACAGATGATGTGGTTTTTACCATAAACCTAATTAAGGATTCCAAGTTTCAAAGCCCGCTTAGAAATAACTGGCAAGGTGTCAGAATAGAAAAAATAGATGATCATAGCTTTATAATAAAATTACCCGTAGCCTACGAACCCTTTTTGGAAAACGCTACCTTGGGCATTCTCCCTCGCCATATTTGGGAAAACGTTCAGCCTCAAAACTTTTTATTAACCCAGCTCAATTTAAAACCGGTAGGCTTGGGCCAATATCAAGTTACAAAAATAACAAAAAATGCTTCGGGAATTATAAAGTCTATGGAGTTTTCTCCTAATCCGCGCTATTATGAAAAAGCAAATATCTCTCTGCTAAGAATCCGTTTCTACGAAAATCAAGAAGACCTTGTTAGCGCTTTTAAGCGCCGCGAAATTGATGGCTTTTCTTTGAGTTCAGTTTTAGACAAAACCGAACTTAAAAAATCCAGAGATCTAATTTTTTACGACATAAAACTTCCTAGATATTACGGTGTATTCTTTAACCAAACTAGATCCGATGTTTTAGCTGAAACCGATGTCAGAAAAGCTTTATCTTATGCTACAGACAAGGAAGATATAGTAAAAGATATTTTAAAAGAAGAAGCTCAAATTCAAAACGGCCCGTTGCCTTTTGGGCTTTTAAAAATTAATGAATCAAACACAAAGTATGACTTTGATATTGAGACCGCTAAAAACGTGCTCGATAAATCTGGCTGGAAAGTTGGCGCAGATGGCCTAAGAGAGAAAAAAATAAAAGGAAAAATAACAAAATTAGAATTTGCCTTAACCACAACCGATTGGCCCGAACACACTCAAGTGGCCAGCGCTCTAAAGCAAAACTGGGAAAAAATAGGAGCTAAAGTAGATTTAGATGTTGTGCCCGTTAACGGCATTCAAACCCAAAATATTAGGCCTCGCCAATATCAAGCCATACTTTTTGGAGAGGTGTTGAGTTTAAACCCCGACCCATTCTCTTTCTGGCATTCTACCCAAAGAAGAGATCCTGGTTTAAATTTAGCTTTATACAATAATAAAAAAGTTGATGGCCTTTTAGAATCAGCCCGGCAAGAAAATAATCCAACCAAAAGAATAAAAAACTATGAGGCCTTTGAGAAAATAATAATGCAAGATATTCCAGCTATATTCCTTTATAGTCCAAATTATATTTATGCTGTATCTGGAAAAATTAAAGGCCTTAATGCCGAAGCCATCAATACTCCGTCCCAAAGGTTTGAAAATATAAATAAATGGCATACCGCTACTAAGAGAATAAAGAAATAAAAGAAGAGAGCCCTCGTGGTGAAATCGGCAGACACACAGCGTTCAGGTCGCTGCGAGCGCAAGCTCATAGAGGTTCAAATCCTCTCGAGGGCACACTAATAAAATATCTAATGCTTAAAAGTCTAATTAAGATTAAATCATTTAGACATTTAGGTTTTTATTAGAAATTGGATATTAGAAATTAGTAATTTAATATTTGACTATGAATCAACCATACAGACCACATAGTGGTAACAGACAAAATAATAGACAAGGTAACAGGCACAGTGGCCGACCATCAAATTCAGGTAAACTATTTTTCAGATCATCCTCAAGCCAAGATGGAGACAGTTTTCGTGGGCCAAGAACCCCAAGGGCAAACTTCATGCCAAGAAACAACGAAGAAAACGCAGAACAACAGGCAAAAACTCCGCAGAAAAACTGTTTAAGAATTATCCCGTTAGGAGGCTTAGGCGAAGTTGGCCGAAATATGACGGTGATAGAATGGCGTGATTACGATAAAGACGATCGCGATATTTTGCTGATTGATGCTGGCGTAAGATTTCCCGAGGAAGATATGCCGGGTATAGATCTTTTAATTCCTAATATAAAATATTTGGAAGATAAAACAGATAAAATAAGCGGTCTTATTTTTACACACGGCCACTTTGATCACATTGGCGCTTTGCCTTATATGCTAGAACGCCTAGAGAATCCAATGATCTATGCCGCGCCGTTAACCAAGGGTTTGGTTATAAAACGCCACGAAGAATTTAAACAACTGCCCAAGTTAATGATAGACGAAATAAGAAGCGGTGATAAAAGAAAAATTGGCGTGTTTGAAGTTGAATTTATCCACATCAACCACAGTATTCCCGACGATATGGCTTTGCTTATTAAAACTCCAGTGGGCAATATAATGTGCACTTCGGATTTTAAATTTGACCATAATCCTGTTATAGATAAACCCGCCGAGATCGATCGCTTAAAAAAGATTGGCGACGATGGTTTGCTTTTGGTTATGAGCGACAGTACGGGCGCCGAAGAACCGGGCCATTCTATTTCTGAATCCGATATTCAAGACAACTTAGAAAAATTAATTAAAGAAGCGCCGGGCCGAATTATTGTGGGTATGTTTGCATCGGCCATTAACCGCGTCCAACAAATTATTGCTATTTCCGAAAAATATAATCGTAAAGTGGTGGTGGAAGGCTTTAGCATGAAAGCTGCGGTAGAAGTTTCTAAAGTTTTGGGCTACATCAAAACTAAAAAAGGTACTTTAATTTCTGCTTCCGAAAGCAATAAATACCCAGACAGCAAAATTACTGTTTTGGGTACCGGCGGCCAAGGCGAAGAAAACGCCGTTTTGATGCGTTTAGCCACCCACCGCCACAAACAACTGGAACTTAAAAAGGGAGATACTATTATATTTTCTTCCTCTATTATTCCCGGCAATGAACGCACTATTCAGCATTTAAAAGATAATTTACTTAGGCACGGCGTAAAAGTTTACAACTACAAAATGCTAGATATTCACGCCGGCGGACACGGCCAACAGGACGATTTAATGTATATGTTGGAATTGGTTAGGCCAAAATTCTTAATGCCTGTCCACGGCCAACTTTCAATGTTATTTGCGATGAAAGATCTTGGGCTACGTTTTGGTATGCCAGAAGAAAACATAGTTGTAGTAGAAAATGGCAATGTGGTTAGAGTAACTGCCGATCAAATTTCTGTAGATAAAAAATCGGTGCCGGCCGAGATGGTTATGGTAGACGGTTTGGGTGTTGGTGATGTCGGTTCAGTAGTACTTCGCGACAGACAAATGCTAGCCGAAGATGGCATGTTTATGGTGGTAGCTGTGGTAGATTCAAAAAGTGGCCGAGTGCGTGGTAGCCCAGATATTATTTCCCGTGGATTTATTTATTTGCGCGACAACAAACAAATGTTGTTAGACGCTAGAATGATTATTAGAAAAGTTGTGGAAGGCGCTACGGCCAGCGAACACCCCTTTAACGATGCGCTTATAAAGGAAGAAATAAAAGAACGCTTGGGCCAATTCTTATTCCAAAAAACTCACCGCCGGCCAATGATTTTGCCAGTATTGATTCAAGTATAAATTTTACTATTATTTACTACTAAGGGAGTATTAAGGGAGAACATTTAGCACGAGTCAGCGATCGCTGACTCGTGCTATTTTTAAGATTTTAAGATATTCTCTACCTCCTCTTTCAACTTATCAACCTCTTCCCTATTTTTACCTTCTAGATTCAATCGCCAGACGCTTTCGGTGTTAGATCGGCGCAGGTTAAACCGCCAGCTTGCCCCGCTATCGCCTTGCGATTTTGCGGGGATTGGATTCTCTACGGTTAAGCCGTCAATCTCGCTTATGTTTTCGTTTTTATATTTATCTTTTATGGCGCCTAAAATTTTATCCACCCTGCCCTCAAAAGGAATGTTTATTTCTGGAATAATTATATAATTTTTATAGGGCTCTAAAAGTTTAGACAAAGATTTTTTCTTTTTAGCTAAAATAAAAACCATGGCCAGTATTGCGGCGACGGCATTATCGCCATAATATAAATCTTTAAAAAAATAATGCCCAGATTTTTCTGCACCCATTTCCGCCTTAATTTTTTTCATAACCGTCTGCATTTTGGTTCTGCCCACCGGCACCACGCCTAATTGCAAGCCTTTTTTCTTGGCAATTTCGTCTACAATCCGCCCAATAGCAATATTTTTTACAATCGCTTTAGCTTTTTTATAGGGCAGATAATTTTCTATAAACAAAGAAAATATATAACTTGAATCTACTACTTCGCCTAGTTCATCTAAGAACAAAATTCTGTCGCCATCACCATCTATAATTGCGCCAAAACTAAACTTACTCTGCTTAAGCAATATTTTTATGCCTTTTTGGCTTTCGGCTAAAAGTGGATTGGGACTATGCGCGGGAAATTTTCCGTTGGGGGTTTCGTTTAAAGTGGCAAAATCTATTTTTAATTTTTCCAATGCCAAAATAAATTCCTGCCCGGCCGAACCATTAGAAAGATCTAGCGCGATTTTGATTTTGCTTATCCTGCGAAGCCTTGCCGTGCCACTCCGTAGCCTTGTGCGAAGGGTGGGCGAAGCAGGAGTATATTTTTTAATTATAAAATCAACATATTCGGCTATGGGCGAATGTTTTTTTGAATCAATTTTGTGTTCTATTTTAGCTTCGCTTATACCAATGCCTTTAAACTTGGTTTCTAATTTACCCAAACCATTAAGCTTATCTACTATTCCATTTTTTGCCGAAAAAAGCTTAAGCCCGTTTTCATCTTTAGGATTATGAGAAGCTGTTATCATTAAGGCATCCACTTTATATTTTTGCGAATACCACAAACAAAAAGGTGTGCTCACACAGCCTAGATCTATAATTTTTACTTTCCCATTTTGTAACGCCGAAGCTAAATACAAAAATAAAGTGTCCGACGATAATCTTGAATCGCGCCCAATAGCAATTTTTTTAGGTTTAAAAGCTTCGTAATACGCTTTACCTAAGTTATAAAAAATAGTTTCGTTAACTTCTGCTGGATAGTGCCCTCGAATATCGTATTCGTGAAATATATTGCTAGTCATGTTATCTTGAATAATTATAGCATTTGATTCGTGTGGGCGCATTCGCATTTCGCGAGTGCGAAGCACGAGCGAGCGCTATTCGCATGCATGAAGATCGGTATTGTTGGTTTACCCAACGTTGGAAAATCTACTCTATTTAAAACCTTAACCCAAAAGGAAGTAGTGATAGCTAACTATCCTTTTGCAACTATTGACCCTAATATCGGCGTGGTTGCAATACCAGACGAACGCTTACAAAAACTAAGCGAATTTTCTCATTCCAAAAAAACCGTGCCGGCCATAATAGAATTTGCCGATATTGCTGGTTTAGTAAAAGGCGCTTCGCAGGGCTTAGGTTTAGGCAATGAATTTTTAAATAACATTCGCGATGTAGATGCTATTTTGCACCTAGTTAGAGTTTTTAAAAACGACAATATTATACATGTAGAAAACACACCAGATCCTGTGCGGGATTTTGAAATCATAAATTTAGAATTAATTTTAAAAGATTTAGACATAGTTTCTAAAGCATTAACCAGAGCTGAATCCGAAGCCAAATCCGCCAGCTGGCGGAGCGACAAAATTAAAGTTAAACGCCGAGATGTCTTGCAGAAAATAAAAAATTTGTTGGAAGAAAACAAATTGCTCCACGACCAGCTTGATTCTGACGAAATTAAAATCGCCTACGAAATCGGCATTTTAACATACAAACCAATGCTGGTTGTATTTAATATTTCGGAAACGGAACTTGAAGAAAACTGGCAACCAGATGAAGCTTTAAAAAAACTCCTTGGAAATATTCCCTATTTAGCCATAGCTATCGGGATTGAGGAAATCGCGTCAAACGCGACTGACGCCGACAAAAAAGAAATACTAGAAATGGCGGGCATTAAAGAAACTGGCTTAAAAAAGCTTATACGCAAAAGCTACGAAACTTTGGGCTTAATGACCTACTTCACCACAGGCGAAGACGAAACCCGCGCTTGGACTATACCTATTGATTCCAAAGCCCCTCGTGCAGGCAGGGCCATCCATTCCGACTTTGAAGAGCGTTTTATACGAGCCGAGGTAATACGCTGGGACAAACTCCTAGAAGCCGGCTCATGGTCCAAAGCCCGCGATCTAGGCCTATTGCGCATTGAAGGTAAGGAATATATCGTCAAAGACGGCGACGTGATTGAATTCAGAGTCTAAAAAAGGTGGAAATGCCTGCCCTGCGTAGCTTTAGCGAAGTAGGGTTATTGAATTCAAAATATGACCTTTCTTTACTTATTGTAAATCTTGTTCTAGACTAAATATATAGTTCTTTCCCCAAAATAAGGAGGTAACAGTATGTCAGACCAAAAGAGTAATGAATCAATGGCTAGACAGATGCTCGTAGATCTCAAAGAGCGGCTGGGTCGCCCTCTGACCACAGCGGATGTTTTAATGGAGTTTGCAGACCGTGCGAACCGGGGTGAACCAGTCGACAGGCATGACGTCCTCGCCCATGTTGATGAGTTTCTCGGCGACGTTCCTTCAAAGAAGCGTGCCGCGCTGGCAGAGAATTTGCGTAGCTCGGAATTTATGACTGCCCTCGGCAATGTCTATCGTGAAAGTAAACGATATAGAGCGTAAGCACTTCCGGAGTATTCCGGGTAACCCGTTCAAGGTCAAACCTTGCGGGTTTTGTTTTTCGCAAACAATATAATATAAAAATAAGGGCGAAAAATATCCCGAGGGGGCAGAGCGACGAGGGATTACCTTGAGCGACCTTGTCCCGAGTCAAATTGAGGGAAGTCGAGGGGTATACCTTTAGTACACCGAGCATACGATCGTATGCTCGGTGTACTAAAGGTATATAATAGTCAGCTTTTTATGCTATAGCATAATTTTGTGACTGTTGACGAGAAAGGGAAAGGTTTGTTAGAATGTTGGGACGATTTTGGACAGTGTCCTGCATAAATTTTGCGAATCAGATAGTTATGAATATGGCTGTCCCCCTTCGCTCTTTCAGAGCTTCGGAGGGATGCTCATATTTTTAGCTAAATTTAGAATAAATTTAGAAAAATATGGCACATACAAAGGCAACTGGATCTACCGCGTTAGGTCGCGATTCTAGATCAAAAAGATTAGGTATAAAACTCCACGACGGCCAAATAGCCAAAGCTGGTAATCTTATAGTTAAACAAAGAGGCAGTAAGGTTTGGGCTGGTAAAAATGTTAAAAAGGGTGGCGACGACACGCTCTACGCTGGAAAAGATGGCATAGTAAAATTTAGCACTAAAGTGAAAATGGATTTTACTGGGCATAAGAAATTAGTAAAGACCGTTAGTGTGATTTAGCGAAGACAAAAGGACCGCCCTTCCAGGAAGGGCGGTCCTTTTTTAATTTTTATCCTTATTCCTCCTCTACAACTATAATCTTCACTTCGGATTCTAAACCGTGAGGCAAAGATACCATAACCATATGATCGCCCAGTTTTTTGATAGGATTTTTAATCTTGATTTGGCTTTTAGTTATTTTAAAACCAATACCGCTTAAAGTTTCAGCAATTTTTTGAGCCGATAAACTAGCATAACCAATGCCTTCTTTAGAAACCTTCATTGGAATTTCAATCTCTAAACCTTCCAACTTTTGAGCCATACTTTCCATCTCAACAAGCTCCCTCTCGGCTTGTTTCTTTTTAGCCTCGCTTTGAACATCTAAATCCATAGCCACAGCTGAAGTCAAAACCATAGCCAAACCACGCGGAAACAAAAAGTTTTTGGCATACCCCGGCGAAACCATTTTTACATCAGACTTTTTGCCAAGTTTTGGTACGTCTTTTAGTAAAACCACTCTCATAAATATCTAATGCCTAATATCTAATTACTAATCAATATTAAATGCTTGAATGTCTAATGTCAAAATATTTTTAATCATTTGTAATTAGACCTTGGGATTTGATTGGAAATTAGTTATTAGAAATTTGTCATTTTGTTAATATAATTTCTATGGCTTTATCCAATTGCGGATCTTTTAAATTATCAATATCATCTTTGGTAAATTCAATTTTAACATCGGGTTCTAAACCCTCCTGCATAATAGATTTTCCCGAAGGCGTTAACCACTTGGCAATAGTAACTTTTAAACTGGTGCCTTCGCGCATATTTTCTAACTGTTGCACCGAACCTTTACCAAAACTTTTAGCGCCTATTAATTTTACTTTTTTATTATCGCGTAAAGCTCCTGCTAAAATTTCGGAGGCCGAAGCCGAGCCTTCATTCATTAAAACCACTATCGGCATATTTTTTAAAACAGAATTACCATTGGCTAGATATTTTTTGGATGGTGTGCCATTGCCAAAATCTTCTATGGCGACAACACTATCTGATTCCATAAACCAACCAGCAATATCTTGAGAAACTTCTAAATAACCGCCGGGGTTATTTCTTAAATCTAAAACAATTCTATCGGCTGGGCTGCGTAAAACATCCAGCACTGTTTTTCTAAATTCAAAGGGCGCAGTTTCTCCAAAATTAAATAATTGAATGTAGGCAATTTTGTCGTTTTTAAGTTGCCATTTGGCAGTAGGAATTTTAATGTCGTCGCGCACAATGCTAATTTCTTTTACAGCATCAGCACCCGCTCTGCTTATGGTTAATTTAACCGCAGTACCTTTGGGCCCGCGTATTAAACTCACCGCTTCGCTTATGCCCATATCGGCCGTAATAGTATCGTTAATTTTTAAAATTTTATCGCCCGCCCTTAAACCAGCTTTTTGAGCTGGAGAATCTTCTAACGGAGAAATAACTGTTAAAATTTCTTTTCTAATGCCAATCTCGGCGCCAATGCCACCAAACGAACCCGAAACATCGTCTTTAAACTGCTTAGCTTCCACCGGTTCAAAAAAAGTAGTGTACGGGTCTTTAAGCGATTTGACCATGCCGTCTATAGCGCCATAAACCATTTTCTTTTTATCTAAGCTGGACCTATCTACATATTTATCTTGAATAATTTTCCACGCATCCCAAAACAAACTAAAGTCTATATCATCGGGTTGGTTTAAGGCCTTGTTACCAACGCCTTCAATTGAATAAATAGCAGGCACTTGGCTTTTACCATAGAAAAAACCGCCATAGAAAGCGGTAAGCACCAACGCTAAGGCAAATACAAATAAACTGATAGATTTTCGATTCATTTTTTTATTATTTTTTTCTTTTTTTAAGATTAAAAAAATACGCCCAAACTAATCCCAAAATTATAGCTAATGTGAAATAAAAAAGATACATATCAACTAAATTTCTAATTTCTAATTACTAATTTCTAAATACTTAATCTGTCCGCCCGGTAGGAGTCGAACCTACGACCATCTCCTTAAAAGGGAGCTGCTCTACCAACTGAGCTACGGGCGGATTACTTAAGGCATAATAGCAAAAAATAAGGCAAAAAATCAAACCAAAGGTCTGACCTTGATGTGACTAACCTATTTTCTCAAAAGCAAGAATCCTAATAAAGGCAATCCTGCCCAAATGCCTCGGCTAATATCGCCCGAAAAAAGTTTATCTACCAAAGCTATATTACTTAAGACATCTACATCGGTCACAAAGTTAAGCGCGCTAGAAACCAAAAAACCAAGCGTTATAACCGAAAGCAAAGTCATCTTTATCCTACCAGCGTGATCATTGCTCGCTCCCCCATAAATACCTTTAGCAATGGTAGCGTAAAGCAAAAAGAATATGGTTAAAACCGCGCCCAAGAAAATATAAACATTATTGCCATAAGCCAAAGCCCAATCAAACGGCAAGGCTTGATATAAAGCCGTAACCATATACACCGCTACCGCCAGCAATATTATCTTGCGCCTTTTTAAAAGTATGGAAATTAAAAACGAAGCCACCAAAAAACCAATTATAAAATAAGTATCCATTCTCTGCGCGCCTAAAAAAAATAGATCGAATTTAGAATTTATATTACGAGATAAATCCACTAAATAATTTAAGATAGAACTCATAAAGTAATTATACCCCGTTAGAAGTAAGATCATCAAAAGATAAGGTGGATTAAATTGATAGACTTGTTTATTTTTTAAACCCCTCTATTGAGGTTCAACCTCGATAGATTGCACAAAAAATCCGGCTGGTTTTTTAGCCAGCCGGCTACCGTGGTTTGTGTCGTCATGATAGGTTTAATTCATTCAAACTGCTTGTCCTCTATGAAAAGTATCAATGACCCTCGGGGAAGTCCCCTAATTAAATTTTGCTCAGTCTGTTCAACTTGTCCTGGACCGATTATTTCATAAACCCTTGTAATTGGTCCAAATGGGCTTTCTAATATTTCGGTATCAACCCCAAATATGGTAGGGAACCAGATGGCAAGCCTGTATTTTCTAGAAAATTCCACGAGGTCTTTTTTGTTTGCGACCCGTTTCCCAAGATAATAATCTTTACCAAGGAGCAAGGCTGGAGACGTATCTTGAGGCAGATATATTACATCTGCTAACTTCTCGCCTAGTCTTATAGGTATACCGACTAGTTTATACCAAATAAGCTTTAAGCTCATTTTACACCTCCGTTTTCAGTATACATGGAAAAGTTTTCTAGTCTGTTTCTAGTATATCATAAACTAGTGTTATTTATCAATAGCACCTAAAAATCAGCCTTTTGGGCTGATTTTTAGGTTATACTTATTGCCTGCTTTATACTCAAACTACAATGGCTTCGGCCTCGGTTTGTCGTAAGGCGAATCAGATAAAGAATAAACAAAGATATAAATTTGACAGGGATAATTACACTTGCTACAATGAAGGCTTAACAATGGCTTCGGCCCGACTCTGCCGCAAGGTAGAGGTAACAAAGAAAAACTCAAGGTAGCAATATCTTGAGTTTTTTAATTATTTCTAAAAAATCCTGCTTACTGATTTCAGATATTCTATATGCCAACCTACGAGCATCAACGGTCCTGATTTGTGAGAGTATAGCAATACTAATAGTTCCTGAACCAAAAGAGAAAGAATGATAATAAATTTCCTTTTTATTATTCATTTTTACTTTAGGTTTTGTTAAAGGTAAGGCCCAAAACATGTATTTATTAAACTTTCTCAAAATCAAAACAGGTCTTAAAAAGTCTTCTCCCGCGCCATCCTGTTCAAATCCAACATTCGCGCCTAGATAACAAAACCAAATTTCCCTTTCATGAAAAAACGGAGGTTTATCAATATCATTTATCCAACTCTTTTTATTATGCCATTTTTGAAAATCTTTTTTCATTAAACATATTTTATCATAAAAAAGAGAGCGCCGTTTGGCACTCTGTAAAAACTATAGAGGCTAAACCTCGATAGTCTTTAGAGTTCTCCGGCGATGTCTTTCAGTACTTTCTGTGCTTTACTAGAAAGTTTCTTTGGCGTACGAATATAAACTTCTACATACTGGTCGCCTCGGCGAGAAGCCGAATATGGCATACCTTTGCCGGCTAGTTTAAAAATTGCGCCAGATTCCGTGCCATCTGGAATTTTTAAATCTACTTGGCCGTCTATAGTTTTTACTTCGGCATTGCCACCCAAAACCGCCATATCAAACGGCACGCCGATTTCGCTGTAAATATCAGCGCCATCGCGTTCAAAAAGTTCATGCTCTTTAATATTAACTTTAATTTCTAAGTCGCCCGCTTCGCCACCGCGAATACCTTCCTCACCCTTACTGTGTATTCTTAAAACTCCGCCGGTTTCTATGCCCGCTGGAATCGGTATAGATAATTTTTCTATTTTTCTAACACGCCCTTCGCCCGAGCAATCCTTACAAGCTTGTTCGGGGTACTGACCTTCGCCTTGGCAAGTGGGGCAAACCGCAGTTTGGGAAAATACGCCAAAAAACGTTCGCTGGGTTTTCTTAAGCTCGCCCGCGCCTTCGCAGGTTTTACATTTTATTTTGCCCGTATTCGGTTCTGTGCCATCGCCCTTACAGCGCAAGCACCGCACCAATTTTCTTAGTTCTAATTCTTTGGCTATACCTTTAAAAGCTTCTTCTAAAGAAATCTCTAAACTTACGCCAATATCGCGCCCACGTTGGGCCACTCTATGGCCACGTTTAGAACTGCCTCCGCCAAAAAAATCGGAAAATATATCACCTAAATCAAATTCCACATTGTTAAAATCAAAGTTAGAAAAATCAAAACCAGCTGGCCCGCCTGGCGAGCCGCCAAAACTTTCCGCCGTGCCAAAACGATCGTATTGCGAACGCTTATCGGCATTGCCTAAAACTTGGTAAGCCTCGTTTATTTCTTTAAACTTAGCTTCATCGCCACCAGACTTATCGGGGTGAAATTTATGAGCTTTTTCCCTATAGGCCTTCTTAACCTCTTCTTGAGAAGCGGTTTTTGATACACCTAATATATGATAATAATCTTTACCTGCCATAATTTTATTTTAAACTCCAATATCTAAATCCTAAACAATATTTAAATAATAAATTCCAAACTATTTGTAATTTTAAGCATTAGAATTTGTTTAGAATTTAGGATTTAGTGCTTAGGGTTTATCTTTAAATTCCCCTTCTTGTGATTCATTATCTTTATCCGATTTATTGGACTCGGCTTGTCCTGACGAGTTATCTGTCGGGACTTGTTTATACAAATCCGCGCCAAATTTTTGGATGACTTGGCTTAAAGCCTCTGTTTTAGATTTTATCATATCTAGATCGGTAGAGTCCTTTACCTTTTTTAGATCTTCTATTTTTTCTTCTATTTCTTTTTTAACTTCGGCTGGAACTTTTTCAGCAAGGTCGCGCAAAGTTTTTTCGGTACTATAAACTAAAGCTTCGGCATTTATTTTAACTTCCGAAATTTCTTTCTTTTTTCTATCTGCCTCTGCATTTATTTCGGCCTCTTTTTTCATTCTGGCTATTTCTTCTTTAGATAACCCCGAAGAACCCTCTATGCGAATGGATTGCACCTTGCCTGTAGCTTTATCTTTAGCCGAAACCGAAAGTATGCCGTTAGCATCAATATCAAAAGCAACTTCTATCTGGGGTGTACCGCGCGGCGCCGGGGGTATGCCGTCTAAAATAAATCTGCCTAGAGTTTTGTTATCAGCCGACATTGAGCGTTCGCCTTGTAAGATATGAATTTCCACTTGAGGCTGGCTATCGGCCGCGGTGGAAAATACTTGAGATTTTGAAGTTGGTATCGTTGTGTTTTTGTTAATAAGCACGGTCATAACTCCGCCCAAAGTTTCCAAACCCAAAGATAAGGGCGTAACATCCAACAAAAGAACGTCTTTAACATCGCCTTGTAATATGCCAGCTTGAATAGCCGCGCCTAAGGCCACCACTTCGTCTGGGTTAATATTTTTATGAGCTTCTTTGCCAAAAAGTTTTTTAACAGCTTCTTGCATGGCCGGCATTCTGGTTTGCCCGCCCACTAAAATAACTTCGGCAATTTCGGAAATTTTAAAACCGGCATCTTCTACTGTTTTTTTAGTAATTTCTACCGATTTTTCTATTTCGTTCCTAACCAAATCTTCCAATTTGGCACGGGAAAGATTCATTAAAAAATGTTTAGGACCATTAGCATCTGTGGTAATAAAAGGAATATTAACTTCGGTTTCTAGTGCCGAAGAAAGTTCGTGTTTAGCTCTTTCGGCGCCTTCTTTTAAACGTTGTAAAGCCAAAGTGTCTTTAGCCAGATCTATGCCTTGATCACGCCTAAACTCGTCTATTAAATAATGAATTATTTTTTGGTCAAAATCATCGCCACCCAAATGCGTGTCGCCACCTACAGCTTTAACTTCTACCGTATTTTCGGATACTTCAAGCACCGACACATCAAACGTGCCTCCGCCAAAATCGTATACCACAATCTTCTCCTCCTTTTTCTTGTCGAGTCCATAAGCTAAAGCCGCCGCCGTAGGTTCATTTAAAATACGGCTAACCTTTAAGCCGGCAATTTCACCAGCTTCTTTGGTAGCTTTTCTTTGGGCATCGTTAAAATAAGCGGGCACGGTTATAACAGCTTCGGTTATTTTTTCACCTAATCTATCTTCGGCATCTTGCTTCAATTTTTGCAAAATCATAGCCGAAATTTCTTGAGGCTTATACCAGCGCTCTTGCATTTTAACTTCTACCGAGCCATCACCCGCCGCCCTAATTTCGTAAGGCAGTAATTTTTTATCACGCTGGACTTCGGCATCGTTAAAATTACGACCGATTAAACGCTTAACTGAAAATAAAGTATTCTGACTATTGGTTACAGCCTGCCTTTTGGCGAGTATTCCAACAACTCTTTCGCCACCCTTTTGAATAGCCGCAATAGAAGGCGTGGTGCGATTGCCCTCTTTATTTTCTACAATTTTTGGCTCACCGGCTTCCACCACTGCCATAGCGGAATTAGTTGTGCCTAAGTCTATGCCTAGAATTTTGCTCATATTTTTAATAAATTTATAATGTCTAATATCTAATTCCTAATCAATCTCTAATGCCTAATGACTAATTTTAGAAATTAGGAATTAGAAATTAGATATTTTGTTTACCTATTTTTACCTTCGTTGCCCTAATAATCAAATCACTTATTTTATAACCTTTCTGTAAAACTTCTATAACATAGCCCGTCTGGCCTTCGCCTTCTAATATGGCTTCGTGATATGCCGGATCAAATTCTTTGCCTTCTGCATCAATTTCTGTAACTCCATTCTTTTTAAATATATCTTCTATTAATCTTTTGATTTCTTGCCAACCCTCTGTTTCTTTAGCGGCTTCTAAAGCATCTAATATGGGCAACATTTGTTTTATAAAATCCATCTTGGCATAACTAGCAATATCTTTACTTTGCCCTTCCCATTCTTTTTTAGCATTAATCAACTCGGCTTTGGCACGTTTCCAACCATCTAAATATTCATCGCGTTCTTTTTCGGTTAAAGATAACTTGTCTTTTGATTCTTCTTGTTGATTGTTATTTTGGTCGTCCATAAATTTATAAATTCTAAGCACTAAATCCTAAATTCTAAACAAAATCCAAAATCTAATTTCCAAACAATTTGTGATTTGTAATTTAGATATTGTTTAGGATTTAGAGTTTGGAATTTTATAATTGTTTATTTAAATAACTAGCAATGTATTCAATCAACGCCATATTGCGTTTGTAATTCATCCGTTTTGGTCCAATAATCGATATAAAGCCCGACTCGCCTTCTGGTAATTGATACTTGCCTGTTATTAACGTAAATTCGTTTATTTCTTTTATAGGATTCTCCTTACCAATAAAAACCTGCAGATCTTCCTCTAAAAATTTGTTCCAAAGAAGGTCAAAATATTTATCCATATTATCCATCAAATTCATCAATTGGTTAATATTAGCAAAACTGGAAAACTCCGGCTCGTCTATTAAATTGGAAAAACCAAAGGTATAATTATTTTCCCCGCCGACTGTGCCCGCCACAGAAAGTTCTTTAGAAAGTTCGGAGGTTAACTTAGAAATTTCTTTTAATAAAGATTGTTCATCGGGCCAATTCTTTTTTAAAGAAACCGAAACCTTTTCTTCTTCTTTTTGGCTTAATCCCGTTGACCTACTTGCCCCGCGAAGTCCCGACCTCTGTCGGGACGAAGCGGGGTTAGACATATTTTCTTGTATATACAACCTATAAGCTTTATCTGTTGGTATTCTTCCGGCTGAAGTATGCGGGCTAGCCAAAAAACCTTCTTTTTCTAACTGATTCATTTCTTTACGAATCATAGGCGCGCCAATATCAAAACCCTGCTTTTCAGAAAGCGATTTAGAACTGACGGGCTCGGCCAGTTTGGTATGCTCTTCTATAACAGCCCAGAGGATGTCTTTTTGGCGTTCGCTGATCATTAGAAAATAGAAAGTGGATACTAGAAAGCAGACTTAAATCTACCCTCTAGAATCTACTTTCTACGGTCTATCTTATTCTATTATCACTCCACAGTCAAGAGTGATAAGAACATTGACACATACTAAGCATATTGCTATAGTAAAAACAACAGAAATACATGGAAAGTTCTTAAAAATAGGGAGGATAAAATGGTATCTGAATTGACTGGAAAAACATTCGCAGAATGCTACGTCATTTATGGCAGAGCTTGTGACTCCGCTATTAGAGTCACTGCCCTGTGTGCCATGATGAATAAAGCATCCACAAAAGCCGAGCTAGAAATTGTCCGCAGTTTAGCTCATCCTAAAAGCGTTATACATGCCCAAGCTAATGAAAGATTGGAACTTCTAAATGAAACCCCTTGTCCAACACCTGGTGTTGGACAAGGGGTTCAATAACTTTCAAAAGGAGGCACAAAATGCAGTGGCTTTATGAAATACCATACCCAAGAGTATTTGCTTTACTGGGAGCAGTGCTTTTAGTTGTTGGCGCAACTGCCGATTATGACCCCGCCAACAACGGAGCTATGGCATGTTTTGTAATAGCATTATTCTGGCACCTTTTCTTTGACGATTAAAGATTTGTGCAAAATCAGATACTGCACACCCCCGACCAAACGGTCGGGGGATTTTATTTAAAAAATTGACTATACAAACACTAAACTGATAACTTGGTAAGAATGTTCTTTTAAAAAAAGGAGCGGGCTATGCTAAAATCTTTAACTTTTTGCCACCGCAGACCTGCGATTATAAACACCTATTGCCGTTTGTGCGGTAAAAAAATAGGCAAACTAGAATATTTCTATAAAATCCCTTTTTACATAACTATATTCAAATTCTTAACGAATTACTATTGGTATGGTGTAATTTTATACGAAGACTATTCCCCCGACCATCACTGCGAAGAATGCCACAATAAAAAAGTGAAACAGCTAAGACACTGCCCAAAATGCCAAGCTTATGTCTCGGAGAAAAAACCTAGAAAGGTTAGCCTAAAAATATGCCCTCGATAACCCACCCCTCCATGGAGGGGTTTTTATTTTTACAATTTTATAAACTTTATTCCACAATCAATTTCGGCTGAATTTTGGTATAATTTAACTAATAACCTAAGAAGCTAAAAGCTAATCCCTACCCAAAATGACCACCCTAAAATCGCCCAACGTAACTTGGTTAGATATCAAACAGCCCTCGCCTAAAGAACTGCGTTTTTTAGCCGAAAACTATAACGTCCATCCCTTAATAATAGAGGGCTTGGAAAAGCCGACTATTCGTTCTCAAGCCGAAGATTATAACGGCTATATTTATTTAGTTTTACACTTCCCCATTTTCAACGAAGAAAAAAAGATATCGGAACCCGTAGAAATAGATTTTATAATTACGCCCGATACTATAATTTCGGTGCGATACTCCCACATAGATCCGCTAGATAATTTTCTAGAAAAATGTAAATCTCCTATAGGGCACGCTAAAAAAGAAGCCATGTCGCGGGGCGCTATATATCTTTTCTACTATTTAATTAAAGAAATGTACACTTTTTCTTTGCGCCAGCTAGATCATATGGAAGGCAATATAGAAAAAATAGAAGAAGCTATCTTTACGGGGCACCACAAAGAAATGCTTTTGGCGCTTTCACTGGCCCGAAGCGATGTTTTAAATTTTTTGCGCACCTTCCGCCCCCAAGGCGCTGTTTTAGAAAGTTTATTGGCCCGAAGCGATTCTTTTGAACAAAAAGCTCGGCCCTATTTAATAGATCTTCTGGGCGAACATCACCAAGTTTTAAATCAAGCCGAAAATAACCGCGAAAGTATAGAAGGCTTGCAAACCACAAATTCTGCACTGCTAGAACACAAAACCGGCGAAATAATGAAAGTGCTGACCATCATGGCTTTTGTTACTTTTCCTTTAACGTTGCTCGCCAATATTTTCAGTATGAACACAGTGGTTATGCCCATCGCCGGCCAGCCTTATGACTTTTGGATAATTATTGGTATAATGTTGGGCGCCGTGGCTTTGTTTTTTGCCTTTTTTAAATCTAAAAAGTGGCTCTAGGATAGCTTTCTAGGACATTAGCTTGTTAGCTTTTTAGAAATTTGCTAGAAAGCTAGAAAGCTAGAAAGCTAAAAACCTTGCGACTATACAACACCCTAACTAGTAAAAAAGACGATATAAAAACCCCGATGATTGGCGGGGTCAATTTGTTTGTGTGTGGCCCTACAGTTTACGACTATAGCCACATAGGCCACGCCCGCACCTATATATTTTTTGATGCCTTGGTTAAATTTATGCGCGAGAGGCTAAACATGAAAGTTCATTATTTACAGAACATTACCAATATAGACGACAGAATAATAAAACGTTCCGCCGAAGAAAATAAAAATCCGCAAGAGGTGGCGGATTTTTTTGAAAAAGAATATATAGACGATATGAAATTGCTCGGCGTAAGCGCAGTGGATACCTATGCTCCTGCCACTAAATATATTCCCGAAATAATTTCGCAAGTGGAACGCTTAATTAAAAAAGGTTTTGCCTATGTGGCCGAGAATAGCGTTTATTTTGATGTTAGAAAATTTCCAGAATACGGAAAATTATCCCACCAAAAAATAAACGAACTTAAAGAGGGTGTAAGAATAGATGTTGAAGCAGGTAAAAAATTCTTCGCCGATTTTGCTTTATGGAAAGCCTCCAAGCATGGAGAACCGTCTTGGGATTCGCCTTGGGGTAAAGGACGCCCCGGTTGGCACATAGAAGACACAGCTATTACCGAAAAACATTTTGGTTCGCGCTATAACATACATGGTGGTGGTATGGATTTAATTTTTCCGCATCACGAAGCCGAGATAGCACAAATGGAAGCAATTTCGGGCTTAAGCCCGCTAGCCGAAGTTTGGATTCACACCGGCATGCTTTTGGTTGATGGCGAAAAAATGTCTAAATCTTTAGATAACTTTATTACCATACGTGAATTCTTAAAAGAAAATTCACTGCAAATTTTACGCTATATGGTTTTGTCTCAACATTATCGCACTGGTTTAGATTTTTCTAAAAAAACGATTCAAATGGCGAGTGCTTCTATAAACAGAATTGCTGATTTTAAACAGAGGTTAAAAGAAATAAACAGACAGTCTTCTCACCTGCCTTGGGAAGACTTTGCCAAAACATTTTGGCGCGAGCTGGCCGATGATTTTAACACCCCTAAAGCTTTAGCTTCATTATTTGAACTTATTACAGAAACCAACAAACTTATAGATTCACACAACTTATCCCAGAGTGATGCACAGAAAATCGTTGACTTTATAGACGAGGTAAACGATATTTTAAATATCTTGCCTGTGATGAGCGAAGTTGAGCCACCTGTAGAGGTTATGGCTTTGATGGCCGACAGAGAAAAAGCTCGCGCCAATAAAGATTTTGCATTATCCGACAAACTCCGCGATCAAATAAAAAATCTTGGTTGGGAAGTGGAAGATACTTCTAGCGGACCAAGAATTACCAAGCTTTAAAAATAAGAGGTAAAAAATCATTCTGAACAGCATCACGGAGATGACCGATTCTACAATTGAGAGGACTCCGTGTCGTCTGCGAAGAATGATTTTTTAAACATGCTTTCTCCATTAACAAAAACCGACATCAACCCAGTTTCCATAGACAAACTGCCCCCACAATCGATTGAAGCCGAAGAATCGGTTTTAGGAGCTTTGTTGATGGATAAAAATGCCATAATCCGCGTAGCGGATTTTTTGCATTCAGAAGATTTCTACAAACGCCAGCACCAGTTGATATACAGCGCAGTTTTATTTCTTTACGAGAAATCTGAACCGGTTGACGTTTTAAGTTTGTCTAATCGCCTAAAAGAAGCCAGCCAGCTTGAAAGCATAGGCGGTACTTCTTATTTAACTGGTTTAATAAATTCTGTACCCACAGCTTCCAACGTTTTACATTACGCTAAAATAGTCAGGCATAAAAAAATACTGCGCGACCTTTTATCGGCCTCGCAAGATATTGCTCAACTAGGCTGGCAAGAAAACCAAGATATTGAACTTGTCCTAGACGAAGCCGAAAGAAGAATATTTTCTATTGCCGAAAAATCTTTAAAACAAGATTTTGTATCTATAAAATCAGCGTTGGAAGATGCTTTTGAAAGAATAGATAAGCTTCATAAAGGCGATGGTGCTCTGCGCGGAGTGCCCACAGGTTTTTCGGATTTAGACCATTATTTAGCCGGCTTACAAAAATCAGATTTGATTGTTTTAGCGGCTCGGCCATCTTTAGGTAAAACTTCACTGGCCTTAAATATTGCCGGCCACGTAGCCATAAAAGAAAAAATACCTGTGGGCATTTTTTCTTTGGAAATGTCTAAAGAACAATTGGTGGATAGAATGCTGGCTTCCGAAGCTGGCGTTGATTTATGGAAACTCCGTACCGGCCGATTAAGCATGGATGGCGAAGATAGTGATTTTTCTAGAATCCAAGAAGCTATGGGTGTATTAGCCGAAGCGCCTATTTTTATAGACGACGCAGCTTCCAGCAACATTATTCAAATGCGCACTATGGCCCGCCGCTTACAGGCCGAACATGGTTTGGGTCTAATAATTGTTGATTATTTGCAACTTATGGAAGGACGCAATAATAACGAAGGACGCACCCAAGAAATTAGCGAAATTTCCAGATCGCTCAAAAATTTGGCGCGCGAATTAAACGTGCCGGTTTTAGCTATATCCCAGCTTTCGCGCGCGGTAGAATCGCGTAGCCCGCAAATACCAAGATTATCCGATCTGCGTGAATCGGGCTCTATCGAACAAGATGCCGATGTGGTTTTGTTTATTTATCGTGAAGACAGAGAAAAACCCAATACCGAAAAAAAGAACGTAGCCGAAATTCATATTGCCAAACACAGAAACGGCCCCACTGGTAAAATTGAGCTATATTTTGATGCCGACAGAGTTCAGTTTAGAGATTTAGCTAAGCACATAGAATAGCGACACCAATACACTAATGCACACGAATTTACGAATGAATTTAATTAGTGTCATTCGAGTGCATTCGTAATTAGAGCCGCTGGTTAAATGTTTCCCGCCCCCATCCAAAAACTAATTTCCCACTTTCAAAAACTGCCCGGCATTGGCCCGCGCCAAGCTGCTAAATTTGCTATGCGCTTAACCAAAATGACGGAAAGCGAATTAAAGTTTATGGCGCACGATATTTCTAGCTTAAAATCGTTTGTGGGTGAATGCAAGGAATGTTTTATGCTTTTTGATAAACCCGCCAGTGGAATTTCGTTATGCCAATTCTGCCGAAACCCCCAACGCGATAAAAATAAAATCTGCGTAGTGGTGAACGACAACGACGCTTTAAGCATAGAAAAAACAAAAAACTTTGATGGTTTATACCACGTACTGGGCGGGCATGTTTCGCTTTTAGATAAAGAAGAAAATAGAAACCTAAATTTGATAGGCTTAAAGAATAGAATTAAAAAAGAAACAGAAGTTATTTTAGCTTTAAACGCCAATGCCGAAGGCCAAGCCACTATAATGTATTTAGAAAAATTTTTAGAAGGCCTTGGCCACAGAACCTCCCGCCTAGCTCAAGGTATGTCTACCGGCAGCGAAATTGAATATGCCGACGACCAGACTTTGATAAATGCCTTAAAGCATAGGAGGTAAAAAATAAAAAAATCATCATTCCGAGTGGCACTATGGAGAAGACTATTTTATATAAATAAAGAGGCTCTATATCGCCCACGAGGGGTGATGATTTTGAGATTGCTAGGCGGAGATTTTTGTGATTTCTAGTTCGGTAAAATGTTGGCGGTGGCCAGCTTTCTTTTTGTAACGTTTTTTGGCGCGATACTTAAAAACAATTACTTTCTTATCTCTAGCTTGCCTAGCTACTTTGGCCGAAACTTTGGCACCCTCTACCATAGGAGTTCCAATCTTTAAATCCGTCTCATTAGAAACCATTAAAACATTATCAAAAACAACCTCACTGCCCTCTTCGGCCTTAAGCTTTTCTACTTTTAGTTTTTGACCTTCGGCAACTTTATATTGCTTGCCACCTGTTTTTATTACAGCAAATTTAGACATGCGATGAGAATAAATCATCATTCCGAGCAGCATCACGGAGAAGACAAAATTATATAATAAAGAGGCTCCGTGTCGTCTGCGAGGGGTGATGATTTATGAACAGTGTTTTATGAACAAGATAGATGTTAACACACCTAAATATAAAAGAAAAGAGGCCTAAACACTATGGTTTAGGCCGGTATTTGTGAGAGGGTTATTCATCTTCATGCTGGATCTTCATCTGCTTCAAGAGACGGTTCATTTTAATACTCCCATCAATAAAATAGGGCAGAAAAAACACCCAATATATGCCCAAAAGCGTTAGAGCGAACCGAGCTTCGCCAGACATAAAACACCTCCTTTTGGGTTTAAAGAACAACGTTAGATATCTTCATCTTTTTCTGGACCAGTCAAAACCATGGTTTCGACCCCCATTTTTTCGCCTGTTATTCGTAACACATCCTTATCTATTTTACCAAATTCTTTGTAGGCATGGTTATACATACTTACAGTAGTGCCTAAATTTTTGCCCAGACGGCCTAAATAATCTTCGTAACTAGCCAGGTGTTTGCTTAAATCTTCTACCCTTTTTATTATTTCTTTAGCCGATTCTTCTATCTGCAAAGCCCTTAAGCCCTGCATAACTGTTTGCAGATATGCCAAAAAAGATGTGGGTGAAACAATAATAACCTTGTATCTATTAGTAGCGCGCTGTATAAGGTTCTCGGTATCTTCGTCTCGCATGGCGCCAATTTTATTTACCAAAAGATCGTAATAAATGGCTTCGTGCGGAATAAACATAAAAGCAAAATCCATTGTGCCCTGCCCTGGTTGAATATATTTAGAAGTTTCCTGAATACGCATTTTAAGGTCGTTTACAAAAACTTTTTCCAAACGAATGCGCTCGGCTTCGTTTTTTTCTTCTACTAAGCGATTATAGTTTTCCAAAGAAAATTTAGAATCTACTGGTATAATTTTGTCTTTAACAAAAACAACGGCGTCCACTATAGTGCCGTCTTTAAAGGCATATTGCATTTGATAACTACCTGGTGGCAAGACATTTTTTAAAAGAGTTTCTAAATAATATTCGCCTAAAATTCCGCGTTGTTTGGGATTTTTTAAAATATCTTGAAGACTTTTTAATTGATCGGCAAAATTAACCACTTGCCTATTGGTTTCGTCTAGTTTAGTTAAACGCTCTGTTACATCGCGCACAATTTGAGCTGTTTGGCCAAACTGGTTTTGCATACTGCGATGCGATTCGCCTAGCTTACTATCTAATACTTTAGATATATCGCTTATTTGGTTTTGAAGCATCAAGAATAGGTTCTGTTGATCTTGTGGCTTTTCATCGAGCTCAGCTCGACGACGAGATAAAAACCAAAACAAACCGGCAAAACCAGCCACTATTAGAATAATTAAAATAATAAATTCAGAACTCATACCCAGTTAGACAACTTTGACTGTTGCTTTGTTATTAAACTTAAATTGACACGACTTACCTTTTTTAAGGGATTTACATCACTTCGTGTTTATACCCCATAGACGCAACTAAGTTTAATTAGTCAAAGTTGTTCTACTGGGCATAATACTTATATTATATTGCCACGTTTTTTATTAAATATCCATTTAGAAATTTCAACTAAAATTATATTAATTGCTGCTGCAGAAAAAATAACCACCCACTCTAAAAAACCAATTGGCTGCAAGTTAAGAATACTATTAAGAAAGGGTAAATAAATAGCTCCAGCTAAAAACAATAAACTTAACCCCAAAGAAGCTAACAAATACTTATTACTAAAAAACGAAACTTCCCAAATTGGCCTTCTTAAGCTTCTTAAGGATAACGCCGAAAAAACAGAAATCACACCTAAACCTGCAAAAACAATACTCTGGGCATAAGCATAACTTTCAAAAGAAGATCCAAAGAATAAAAACATACCAAATAACATTCCAGCACCTGCAATACCAATTACAAAAATTAAAAATCTTGCAAGATTATCTAAAATTGGTTTTTTAATACTCTGTGGCTTTAAATTCATTATGTCTTTTTCGGCGCCTTCAAAAGAAAGTGCGATGGCTGGCAAAACTTCGCTAACTAAATTGACCCATAAAATTTGGATAGCGGTTATTGGCAAGGGTAACTTTAAAACTAAAGATATGGAAACTAAAAATATCTCTATTAAGCTAGTACTTAGTAGATAAGCTGTTACTTTTTTAATATTTTCTAAAATAACCCTACCTTCTTTAATAGCTTTTATTAATACAGAAAAATTATTCTCTAAAAGCACCATACCAGAAGCTTCTCGCGCTAAATCCGTTCCACTAGCCAAAGAAACACCTACATTCGCTTTTAAGAGCAGTGGGGCATCGTTTATACCATCTCCAATAGCAGTTACAACTCCACCATGGCTTTGCCATGCCTCTACTATTTTTAATTTTTGTTCTGGCGTCACTCTACTAAAAATATCTATGTCTTTCACCCTATGATAAAAATCTTTATCGCTAATTAAATTAATATCCTTGCCCTCTAAAACTTCGGGTACTTTTCTTTCTTTAGAGAAAAACCCAACTTCTTTTGCAACCAACCGAGCTGTTGCCGTATGATCCCCTGTAACCATAACCGTTCTTATGCCAGCATTGTGGCTTAAAGCAATAAAATCTTTAACATCAGGCCTTATAGAATCCTTTAAACCCAAAAGGCCAACTAAATTAAGCTCGCGCATAACATCTTTTAAAAGATTATCAATGTTTTTATTTTGTAATAAATTTTTATCCTCAATCTTTTTTGAACATATCGCCAAAACGCTAAAACCGTTTCTGGCCATGGCATCTATAGCATCTTTTATGGTAGAAATTTCAAAAGAACTAATACTTTCATACCTATTTAAAACTTGAATTCTTTTTATCTGGCTTAACAAAATATCGGCTGCCCCCACGCTAATAGCCCAAACTTCGCCGTTTTCGTTTTCTCTAAATGAAACACTAAATTTTCTTTGGCTATTAAAATTTATTTCGCCTAATTTTTTAAAATTTTTATTTAATTTTTTAAAATCTAAGCCCGCCTTATAAGCCGCCTCCACCAAAGCCTTAGCCACCGCACTGCCCTTTATTTTCCATTTAATAAATTCTTCTTCTAAATTTTCTATAACCGCTTCCGAAGCTAATAACCCATACGATAAAGCCAGAATCCTGTTGGGCAAATATTCTGGCGTAGCATCCATTTCTAATATTCCGCCTCTTTTTTCTGGGGTTAATACTTTGCTCACCCGCAAATCTCCATGGGTTAAAGTTCCTGTTTTATCGGTCAAAATAACAGACGTATTACCCAAGGTTTCTACCGCAACCATCTTTTTAATTAAACCCTTATCTTTTAGTATCCGCCTAGTGCCAATAGCTAGAATAACAGTAACCGCCACCGGTAAACTTTCTGGCACCGCGGCCACCGCTATGGCCACAGCTATTAAAAACATTTCTTTAATGTCTCGACCCAAGAAAATAGCGAAAATGAATATAAGCACGCTTATAAGCAAAACCCCTAGGCCTATAAACTGGCTAAGCTTATATATTTTTTTTTCGAATGGGGTTTTGGTAATTTTAATATTTTTTAGTAATTTACCTATTTGCCCAACTTCCGAATTATCACCCGTGCCAAAAACAATGGCTTCCAAAGAGCCTTCAGCTAAAATTGTACCGCCAAAAATAACATTAGTTCTTTCAAAAACAACTGCGCTAGAAGCCAGCGTGCCAGCAGATTTTAAAACATCCTTAGCTTCGCCTGTTAACAGGCTTTCGCTGGTCTTGGCATTAAAACTATTAATAATTCGGGCATCTGCTGGAATTCTATCGCCGGCTCTTACCATAATTATGTCTCCGGGAACAATTTTAGAAGAAGATAAAAAGATAAACTTGCCATCACGTAAAACCAAAGAATTCTGCACTTCTAATTTTTTTAAACTTTCTAAAGATTTTTTAGCACTATATTCCTGAAAAAACCCTACTAGACTATTTATAATTACTGCACCAAAAATAACAATGGAATCTTTTTTATAATCAAAATAAAAAGTTACACCACCACTTAATATAAGAATTATTATTAATGGGTTTAGAAATTGAGAAAACAGAATATGCCAAAATGTTTTTACAATTTTTGAACTAAATTCGTTATGGCCAAATTGCTGTAATCTTTTTTCGGCTTCCGTTGTTGTTAAACCATCTCTTTTAGAATTTAGGCGCAAAAAAACATCGCCCAAGGGGAAGCTATGCCAAGGAATCTCTGGTATTAAGTTTTGCTTCTTGTTTTTATTATGTGGTGGCATTTACTAAGATATTAACACGCCCCGTAGTAGTTGAGCTGTAATCAAACCAAGGTTTTTAAATTTGGACTGTTTTTACACTAAAAATACCCACTAAACTATTTATTAAAAATATACTACCAAATTTGGTTTGATATTAAAAACCTTCAGCTCAAGTTACTACGGGGCACGGCAAAATATCAAAATAGCAGGTGTTTTACACACCTGCTATTATAATTAGAAAATGATCGAATTTATTAGTTATTAAGCAAACCGTCAGAGGACTTATTATATACTAAACCAGAAATTTCTTTAATTATTTCTGTGAGTGCTTGCAAACTTTTTCCTCTGGTCATAACACATAAAAAATATGGATGATTGGGATAATAAACCACACCACAATCATGGAGTTCCATCTGGCTTATTTTTTTATTTTGATACAAAGCATAATCACCAAATTTGTGTGCAATAGGCACTTCTAAGGGTACACCACCGCGCAAACCATATTTAAACTCAGCCTGAGCCAGTAAGTTTAAAGCCTCCTCCGACATTTCTCTATTTAAAAATGTGGCATTATATAACGTTCTAAAAAATAAAGAATATTTTTTAGAAGAAACCTTATAGCCTTCATTGCTTAACAATGGAAAATCAAGCTCGTTAAAAACACTATTAACATAATTTAAATCTATATTTTCAAGCAAAAGCTTTTTCGAAAAATTATCCGAATCAACTATCATATTTCTTATTAAATCTTCCACACTATAATAAGTATTAGGTATAAGAGTTGGAACTTGTGCTGAATTAGCATCTTTACTTATACTATCTCCTGCATAATAAATCTTTTTTGAAAGTATTGTTGGATCGTCTTCGGTTTTTTTAAAATATGCCATCATAAAAGGAACTTTTAACAAGCTGGCGGAATCATAATCATCGTCTTCGTTTATTCCTATCCACTGCCCATTTTCCATATTTCTAAAATAAATAGAGATAGAATCTGCATCCTTGTTACTCAACTAATTATCTATAAGTTTATTAAGTTCGTCTCTTAATGGTTTAAGGTTTCCAAACTCTTCCTGATTATCAGAAATATCGAAACCAAGCAGAGGATTTATAAATTTATAATCAACCGATACAGGATGAATCTTATTTATAGAAGGATCTTTCGTCTCAATATTTCTATTAAAAAAATAGCTTAGAAACCAGCCTACAACTGTTCCAAGAGTAAAAATAATTAAAACTAAAATTAAATTTTTTCGCGAATCTTTCATAATGCGCCGCCACGGGGAATCGAACCCCGGTTCCAGCGTTGAGAACGCTATGTCCTAGGCCACTAGACGATGGCGGCAAAAACTACAAAACAAGGTAAACATTATCCCGAGCAGCATTATGGAGAAAACAACTATCTAATAAAGAGGCTCCATACCCGCTTCGCCAAAGCTTCAGCGAGGCGAGTCGTCTGCGAGGGATGATGTTTCCATCAAAAAAATCAACCCTTTACTTCCTCTACAATCGTTTCCATCTTAACCGAACGAGAGGCTTTTATCAACACAACGTCATCTTTTTGTAAAATATTTTTAACAGTTTCGATCGCCTCATTAGAAGTCTTAAACCAAAATAAATTTTCGCCTAACTTCTTTTTTTGTTTCTCGGCTTCTTCTTTCGCAAAAAGCATTTCATCTCCCACAAAAAATAAAATTTTAGCAATTTTAGCAGCCTTCTTTCCTATCATTCTATGCCCTTCTTCCATATTAATTCCTAATTCTTTCATACTACCTAAAACAGTAATTTTTCTATTTTTCTTAAATTTAGATAAAAGCTCTAAAGCTGCTTCGCAAGCTAGCGGCGAAGAGTTATACGAATCATCTATTATAATAGTATCCTTGATACCTTTTAATATTTCTAACCTATGTTCTGGTGGGCTAAATTTTTCTAAAGCTTTAGAAATATCTTTTAAACTTACATCAAACGCTCTTCCAACTGCTGTAGCTGCCAAAACAGCATATAGTGTTGGTAAACCAATTGTTTTCGAAACTTTAAAAGATTCAACTTTTCCAATATTTTTATCTTCTATTTTAAATTCCATTCCGGAATCTTTAATTTCTTCTGGTTTGGTTGGAAGATTATAAACAAAATCGGAAAGCTCTATTTCTGCTCCAGCTTGGAAACCATAATATATTCTTTGTCGGCCTGTTGGCACTCTATCCCTTAATTCTCGAACAGAAAGATCGTCGTAATTTAAAATAGCGAGGCCATTTGGTTTTAAGCTTTTTAAAACATTAACTTTCTCGCTAATATATTCATCGCGCTCGGGGAAAAATTCTAAATGTACCGGCATCTCACCAATGGCTGTTATAACTGCGATATCGGAATATATAAAAGAAGTTAAATAAACAATATCGTTAGGTTTATCCGCTGCCATTTCTAAAACCAACATCTGGGGATACTTGGCGTTAGAAAAAATTAGTTTTAAAGCTTTATAAAAATTTTTAAACCACAAAATAACATTATTTTTGGCATCTATTCCACCAATTATGGTTAAGGGTACACCAATTTCTGTATTTAAATTTTTTTCGTTTGCCCTAACCTTTTTTGGGAAAGAATATTCTAAGACCGTTTTTATGGCTTCTTTAGCAGAAGATTTTCCAACGGAACCAGTAATTACAACTACTTTGGGTTTATATTTGGCCAAAATAGCCATGCTTAGATATTTTAATATGTATTGTATTATTTTCCTCATCATATTTAGAATTTAGAGCTTAGGGTTTAGAATTTATTTTTGTAAGGCTTTATCCGGTTTAACTTTTAAATAATGTAAAATATATTCCCCAACATTTTTAAAAACAGGTCCCGTGGTAGATTCCGAAAACCTTGCTCCTTGTGGGTAATCTAACCTAAGGAGCATTACAAAAGCTGGATCATATGCAGGACTATACCCTACAAAAGTATGTATTGTTTTATCCGAATACCCACCATTAACACCGGCAACTTGGGCTGTGCCTGTTTTACCAGCAACCGAATATCCTGGAATCTTAGCATACCTACCACTTCCATTTTCCACCACATTAACAAGCATCTTGGTTACGGCTTCGCTAGTAGTCTTTTTTATAACACGCCGTTTAATTTCTTTTTTGTTTTCTAAAACCACCTTATCTTCGGCAGAAGAACTGTCAACCACTTTTTCTACAATATATGGGCGCATAAGTTCGCCACCATTAGCAATAGATGCAATAGCTGTTGTCATCGCCATCGAAGTTACAGAAATACCTTGTCCGAAAGAAGAAGTTAGCCAATCAACTTCTACCCCGCTTTTTAAATTTCTAATATCCCCCTTGGCTTCGCCAGATAAAGATATTCCGGTCTTCTCACCAAAACCAAAGTTATTAATATATTCACGCCAAACTCCCTGCGGAATACGGCGTAACGCAAAAATAACACCGGTGTTTAAAGATCTTTCTAAAACCTGCGTCATTGTTTGTTCGCCCCAAGATTGAAGTGTAGAATTTCTTATTGTAAAACCATCTACTGTAACTTCGCCTGTGTCGAAATATTTAAGATCTGGAGTTATTACATTAATATCTAGTGCCGAAGCCATAGTTATTGGTTTAAAAATAGAACCTGGTTCAAAAACAAGTTGAATGTTGGTATTTAAAAACTGGGAAGCATTTTTAACCTCGTTATATTTGTTAGGATCAAAATTAGGCAAACTCGCCATAGCAAGAATAGCTCCGGTTTTTGGATCCATAACAATTCCACTAGCCCCTTCAGCTGAATATTTATCTAAAGCTATCTTTAATTCTTTTTCTAAAGTTAATTGAATATTATAATCAATCGTTAAATAAACATCATCACCATTTCTAGCTTTTGTAACATGCGAAAGAGGCAAAACCAAAGAACCTAAAGCTTTTTTAACTCCAGCAACATAGCCTAGCTCACCTTTTAATTCTTTATCGTAAAAACCTTCCAAACCATATTGCCCAGATCTAGATCCATCGCTAGAAATTGTCTTACTTACAAAACCAATAACTCTGGAAGCTAATCCATCTAATGGGTAATATCTATCTTGAAAAGCTTTCCAATGAACACCTTTAAAATTTAACTCTTTTAAACTTAAAACAACATCTTTTTTAACTTTATCTTTAATAGGTTCGTAAGGATCATTTTCTTTACTGATTCTTTCTAAAACTTTTTCCTTTTCTATTTCTAAAAGCTCTGCTAATTTATTAGCTACTATTTCTTTTTCTTCTGGTGGAATATCTTTGGGAGATGCCCAAATATTATACCAAGTACTGGTTAAAGCTACGGGTATACTTTTTTCGGAATTTTTTAAATAAATACTTCCTCGTTCAGGTAAAACTACGTCTTCAAATTTTTGTTGATTACTGGCAGTTTCTTGATAAGCTGAACCTCTTAGAATTTGTAAATAAAAAAGTCTGCCTAAAGCAGATAAACACAACACCACAAACAACCCTCCGATAAAAAAAATTCGGTTTCTATTTATTCCTCCTTCCATTATATTCCTAATCTAACTTTTAAGGCTTGTCTTTGGCAAAAGACACAACAGAAGAAACCTCTTTACTAGAACGAATATCCACGTAACCATTTGCCAAGTTTATTTCTACCAATTTTAACCCTCCGGCTAATATTGCCAAAGCTTCAACACCTTCGGTTTGGGCTAATTTTGTTAAAAGATTTCCATACACTTCTTTAGCTTCTAACTGGCGCATCGATAGTTCGTCTATTTTAAAATCTAAAGAAGTAGATAGACCCGAAAACAAAATATAAGTTATTAAAAACACAAAGACCGACGCTGTTAAAATTATTTCTAGTTTATTTATTAATATATTCTTCATTTTTTCTTTTCTTTTTCTAAATTCTAGCTTCTAGATACTAGTTTCTATTTTCTTAATTGCTCTAAGTTTTGCACTTTTCGACCTAGCATTTTCTTTTAATTCATCTTCGCTAGCTATAATTGGCTTTTTTGTTAATACCTCACCAACACCAGATTGTTTTTTTTCGTTAAAAAAGTTTTTTACTATTCTGTCTTCTAGCGAATGAAACGATATTGCAACTATTCGCCCATTGGGCTTTAAAATACTCCACGCACCCTCCAGACCCTGCTTTATATTCTCTAATTCGTTGTTAACCGCAATACGTAATGCTTGAAAGATTCTACTGTAAGTTTTTACTTTATAACCCCTAATAACACTATCTATAACCGTCACTAATTCCCCCGTTGTTAATATTTTTTTATCTTTTCTCGACTCTGCAATCGCCTTAGCAATTTTTCTTGAATCTCTTTCTTCGCCATATTCTTCGAAAATTCTTTCTAATTCGTTTTCTGGCCAAGAATTCAAAACTTCTAAAGCCGTTAGACTTGTTTCTGTGTCATAACGCATATCTAGGGGCTCATCTTTCGCGTAAGAAAAACCTCTACCAGATGCATCGATATGAAAAGATCTAAAACCAAAGTCGAATAAAACTCCATCCACTTCATCAAGGTTTAACCTTGATGAGATATTCGCAATATCTGCAAAATTACCAGACCGAAGCTCGATACCAGACCAGCTAAGCCCCACTTCGCTCAAGGAGCTACGAGGGACGAGCGGTTCGGACGCTTTTAAGTTCGCCGATCCGGAATCGAGTTTCGGCCCAGATTCAAAATCCAAATCTATGCCCAATAATTTACCTTCTGGTGATATTAATTTTAAAATTTCTTTGGCATGCCCTCCTTCACCAAAAGTTGCATCTATAAAATCCTCTCCTTTTTTTGGATCAAGATACTGAATAACTTCTTTTAAAAGTACTGGCACATGCCCAGCTTCGTTAGCTGTTAGCTTCGTTAGCTTGTTAGTCATATTTTTTATTTTCTAAACTCTAATGAAGCTAATGAAGCTGAAAGCTAATATATT